>JBIIIX010000161.1:0-6766 GCA_044234415.1 Cyanobium sp. | reverse complement strand
CGCCGATCTCAACGGCAACGGCACGCCTGAGATCTATGTCTTCGTGCAGGGGGCCGGCAGCGGCAGCTATGGCGAACTGGTGGCCTATGCCGTGACCAGAGGCAGCGATCTCTCGCCGATCTCGCTGCAGGAGCTGAGCGGTGCCATGGCCCAGGGCTACCAGGGCCATGATCAGTTCGAGCTGGTGGAAGGCTGCCTGGTGCGGCGCTTCCCGATCTACAAGCCAGGCGACAGCAACGCCAAGGCCACCGGCGGCCTAAAGCAGATCTGCTACAAGCTCAAGGCCGGTGAGGCCAGCTGGATCCTGCGGCCCACCAGCGTGCTCAAGTTCTGAGGCACCAGCACTCCTCGCACCATGCCCGATCGGGGCGACAGCCAGGCCTCCGCCCTCACCCACCTGGCGGTGGCGGGCTACCGCTCCCTGCAGCAGCTCAGCCTGCCCCTGGGCAACCAGCTCCAGGGGGGGCTCACATTGGTGTGCGGCGCCAACGGCTGCGGCAAGAGCAACCTCTACCGCTCCCTGGGGTTGATCGCCGCCGCCGCCCGCGGTGATCTGGTGGCGGCCTTGGCCGCCGAAGGGGGCCTGCCGGCGGTGTTCTGGGCCGGGCCGGAGCGCACGTCGTCGGCGATGCGCCGCGGTGAGCTGCCGGTGCAGGGCAGCGGCCCGCGGCGGGAGGCGGCTCGGTTGCGGCTGGGCATCGCTGGCACCACCCTCTCCTATGCCATCGAGCTGGGCTATCGGGCCGACGACCACACGAGTGCCTTCGTGCTCGATCCGGAGATCAAGCGGGAGTGGATCTGGGCCGGCGGGCCCTTCCATCCCCGCAGCCTGCTGCTCCAGCGCAGTGGATCGGTGGTGGAGCGCAGCGGGGATGGACAGCGCAGCCAGCCGATTGCCCTGGAGGTCTCACCCCACGAGAGCCTGTTCACCGCGGTCTCCGATCCGCTCGAAGCCCCGGAGCTGTTTCAGCTGCGGCGCAGGATCCTCAGCTGGCGCTTCTACGACAGCTTCCGCACCGACCGTCAAGCTCCCGCCCGCAGCGGGCGCCTCGCCACGCGAACCCCGTCACTGGCCGCCGATGGCGGTGATCTGGCCGCCGCCGTGCAAACCATCCTGGAGATCGGCGACGCGGATCGCTTCCAGGCCGCCATCGCCGATGCGTTTCCCGGCTGCCATCTGACGGTGGACACCAGAGCGCCACTGTTTCGCCTGCAACTGCATCAACCGGGGTTGCTGCGGCCACTCGAGGCCACGGAGCTCTCCGACGGCACCCTCCGCTATCTGCTGCTGGCGGCGGCATTGTTCAGCCCAAGATTGCCGCCGCTGGTGGTGCTCAACGAACCGGAGAACAGCCTCCACCCCGATCTGCTGGCTCCCCTGGCGCGGTTGATCGCCGCGGTGGCCGGCCGCACCCAGGTGTGGGTGGTGGCCCATGCCGAGACCCTGATCACCGCCCTGGCCAAGACCCCGGGCTGCAGGCCGCTGCGGTTGGAGCGGGAGCTCGGGGCTACGGTGCTGCCGGGACAGACGGTGCTGGAGCGGGCTGCCTGGCGCTGGCCGGGTTGAAGGTGGACAGGGTGCGGCTGCTCAGGCGGGCTGCACCACAAAATCGAGCGGTGTGGGGCGACCGTTGCCGTCGGGGTAATTGGCAAAGCCCACCGTGACGTCGCCATAGAGGGAATTGGCGGTGCTCAACACGCTGGTGGCTCCATCGCTATTGCGGGTCACCGTCAGATCCTGCCACTGCGCTTGGGCGCAGAAGTTTCCAAGGGCATCGCGCCTCACCTCCACCACCGACGCAATGCTCAGATCTGCTTGTTCGTTGAGGGCAACGCTGGTTGCCGGCAGCATGTAATTTCCCTCGCTTGTGCGGTAGATCCCTTCGAAGTGACTGATCAGGTTGCTGTCGTTGCGGTTGTCATAGGCAAAGGTTGTATAGTTTCTGAATGCACCAGAGACCCTGTCGTAATCGATCAGGTAGGCGCGACCGGCCGCTAGGATTCCGGTCTCCTGGCTGAGCACCTCTCCCGACCCTCCGGCGATGGTGTACGTACCATCGCCATTGGCCCAGATGCCGTAGGCGGTGTGGGTTACCAGCGGCGACTTCTCGGGATAGACGATCGGAATCTGACAGCCAGATGCCAGTTCAATGATAAAGGCTGTGGCGGTGAGCGAGAGATATTTTGTGAGTCCATTCACATTGGCGTTGTCGGTGTTGCCGACCGCCAGCCCCCCATCCACCGAGTGCACAAAGGTGTACGTGCCGGCGCTACCAACCTGGGTGATGCCCTGCACCGATCGCCAACCCGTGGTGGTGCTGCCGTCTGCCGCCCCTGTGTAGGTAAAGCCCACGATGGCCGGGTTCTCGGCCGTCGGCACCTGATCACCCAGATTGCGGGTATAGGCACCCACCAGATGCACCAGGTCTGCACCCAGATTGTCAGGTCCATAGATGCTGGTGCCGGCGGCACCGAAGCTATCGGGAACCGACACGACCTGCCAATCACCAGATCCGCTGACGCCATCCTGGTTAACATCATCCAGTGCCCCCCTGTACACCAGACCCGTCGGTGTGGGCCCCGGCGAATTGTTGGCGCCTACCAACAGGTAGGTGCCGGGTACATCGCCTCCCTTGAGCCCCTGTAGATAGGTCACTACCGACGGATCATTGCCCGGGTTGTACTGAAACGGGGAGGTAATTCTTTGGGGATGCGACATGGTCAGGTGGGTCCTTGAGGGAACTGGCTCAGTGCTAAACGATCTGTAGCGGATTGGCAACATCGGTATCGATGGCTGGCGATAGGGGGGAGCTGGCCGGCGATAGGGGGGAGCTGGCCGCCGCCGCTGGTGCTCAATGGGAACCGGAGAACAGCCTCCACCCGGATCTGCTGGCTCCCCCGGCGCGGTTGATCGCCGCGGTGGGCGACCACACCCAGGTATGGGTGGTGGCCCATGCCGAGATCCTGATCACCGCCCTGGCCAAGACCCCAGGCTGCGGCCCCCACAGCCCATCCTGGGGATTGGAAGCACGGTCTCACGCCGACCACCATGCTGTTGGCATAACGGCAGCTGCTTGCCAGGATTGCCTTGATCCACCTAAAGAGCCCATGTCACTCAAGCGCAAGTTTCACCTTCTCCCGGCCGCGCTGCTGCTTCATGGCCTCTACGCCTCGGCCGCTTTGGCGGATACGGTGGCTCGCGCCAATGGCCGTTGCACACTGAAGCAGAATGGCTATGAGGCCTTCAACGGCTACTGCACGGTGAAGCAGAAGCAGAATGGCCCAACCACAATCTTTGTTGTCGATCTTGAAAACGGCAACCACTTCCGCTTTGCCGGCCCCGGGCGCCAGCAGCTGCACGTGGAAACCGTATCAGGCATTCAGCAGAATGTTTTGTTTGAGGACCAGGGCAGCAAAGGGGTGTTCACCTGGAATGACGGCAATAACACCACTCGCCTGTCGGTGAAGACCGATATGGTGACCAATCCCAATGCCCAGTTCGACGACCACCCCAGCACCGCCACCGGATCCACCCTGGCAGGTGCCGCGGTGGGGGCTCTGATCGGTGCCCTGCTCGGCGGTGGCAAACCTGCCAATGCGCCAGTGGCGGGAGAGGGGCAGCCTGTTGCCGAATTTCAGAATCTGATCGGTAGCGATCCAGGCTTCGTGGAGAGCCGCTTGACCGGCTCGGGATTCACGTATATCCGCTCCAGCCCGCGGGAGAACGGGGTTGATTCCTTCTGGAAACGTGGTGGCAGCTGTGTGGATGTGCGCAGCGTCTTCAACCGCTATCAGTCGTTCACCTACACCAATCCCATGAACTGCAACTGATCGCCAATCGCACCACAGCACCGGCACCGCGGCACCGGCGCTTCGGCTCCGGCTGCTGTGGCTCCGGCTGCTGTGGCTCCGGCTGCTGCCGCGCCTGAATCCCAGACATCCACTCAGGCGCGGGCCGGAGCACTGGCCGGCTCCGGCAGCAGGCCGCGACGCTGAAGTGGTGCCAGCTTGGCAAAGCGCCATCCCTGCTCCGTCTGCTCCAGGGTGCCGTTGCTGCGCAGCTTGTTGATCAGGGTGGAGGTGGACCCGCGCGAAAGGCCGGCGATGCTGGCGATCTCCTGCTGGGCGAGCGACGGCATCGGATGGCAGGGGTCGCCATCCGGGCTGTTGACGATGGCCAGATGCTGCAGGGCGTAAAGCAGGCGGGTGGTGGCGTCTTCGTTCATGATCATCAGCCGATTGCCCAGGTTGCAGAGGCGTTGGACCTGCAGATAGGTGATCGCGTTGCTGAAACTGGCGCTGTTCTTGAGGGCCTCTTGCAGCGCACCCTGGCGCAACTTCATCACGCTCATCGCCGTTAGCGCCACCACATCCACCGTGCGCACGGGCTTCGGCGACAGCAGGGCGAGATCGCCGATCAGCGCACCGCTGCCCATCAGCGACAGCACCACTTCATCCCCCTGGAGCGAAAGGCAGCGGGCCTTGGCCAGCCCGGCTTCCACCACATAAACCTCGCTGCCCCAGTCGGCCTGAAAGATCAGTTGGTGTCCGGCGGGAATCTCAATGCGGCGATGTTCCGCCAGCAGCTGCTCACGGGTTTCGGGTTCAATCTGCTCGAGGATTCGGAATGGCACGGCCATCGCGGCTGTGTCATCGCAGCGTTCACTGGTGATCTTAGGGCGGTGGCGCGGTGGTTGTCATCCAGATGACAACCAACCGTCGGCTGGCGCATCGACGCCCTTCCGCAAATGAATCAGTCCGCGTCAGCTGGCAGGCAGCATCGCCGGGCGGGAGCGGCGATCGTATATGCATACCGGTGAACCGGTGATCGCCAACCGCTCCCCTAACCAGGACACGATCATGACTTTCGCTTCCCAGCACAACGGTGTCTGCGCCGATCCGACTGACGTCAGCTTTGCGCCACTCGCCGGCTCGGATCTGATGGTTCTGAACAAGTCTTTTCCCTCCCATTCAGTGATGGCCTTCTGGCCATCTGCTATCCAGCTGCTGGATTCCGGCAAGCCGGCAGCCGCTCTGATTTCCCCACCGCCCAGCCCTGCACCCAAACGAATCGCCGCACAGTGCGTGGATATGCTAGCTAGCCAGGCCCTCAAGCATCAGGCGGTGCAACATCCCTACCTGGCGGCTCTCGCCAGCGGTGAGCTGCCCGACACGCGCTGGGCGCTGCAGGATTTCGCCCGTCAGT
The DNA here is from genome assembly GCA_044234415.1 of Cyanobium sp. Classification (GTDB taxonomy): domain Bacteria; phylum Cyanobacteriota; class Cyanobacteriia; order PCC-6307; family Cyanobiaceae; genus Cyanobium. The sequence goes on along the minus strand of JBIIIX010000161.1, from coordinate 1,560 downwards.
ATTATGCCTATTCTGCCCATTTTCCCCGCTATCTCACCGCTGTGATTTCCAAGCTGGAAAATCCAAGCCACCGTTCGGCGCTGATGGAGAACCTCACCGAGGAATCCGGCCAGTATGAACAGGAAGAGCTAGATGAACTCGCGGCAATTGGCATCCAGTCGGACTGGATTGTCGGCCTGCCCCATCCGGAGCTGTTCCGCCGCTTCCGCCGCGCCCTCGGCGTGCTGGATAACGAGGCCTGCCCGGAATCGATCGAGATGGTTTGCTGGCGCGAGCAGTTTCTGGCGATCCTCTCCAACGGCAGCGCCGCCGAGGCGCTTGGAGCCCTGGGGTTGGGCACGGAAACGATCGTGCAGACGATCTACCAACCCTTTGTGGACGCCATCGGCCGCATCGGCATGCATCCCCGCGACAGCGTCTTCTTCCCGCTGCACACCGCGGTGGATGACCACCACCAGGCGACACTGCGGGACATCGCCATCGACCTGGCCGCCACGGAGCAGGGGCGGCTAGATCTGGCCAAGGGGATGCAGAAGGCCCTGGCCCTGCGCTGCTCCTTCTGGTCGTGGCTGCACCAGCGCGCCCTGCAGCCGGAGTGATTGCCGGCCTGTGTGGCGGGAAATCGCAGCGCTGATTCCCGCCGATCCCCATCCCTCCCTTCGCACCGCCTCCCGCACCACCTCCCATGAGCCTCACCGCATCCCCTACCGCCCTGGAGGCCGGCATCCGCAGCCGCCGCCCCGCCTGCCAGCCCCCGGCCAGCAGCCTCGGCTGGCCCGCCACCCATACCAATACCAATACCGACACCGACACCCATACCCCCAGCGAGGCGGCGGCGGCCCTGCCGGTTCACTACCAGCACAGCGACAACCGCCTCGGCGTCGACTTCCTGGTGCACCGCCTGCCCTTCGAAGGTTTGCAGGCCCTGGATCCACGCCTGATCCGCATCCCGCCCGGCGCCTGCAACGAGAAGCACCGCCATGCCCACGAGTCGATCTTCGTGGTGCTGGAGGGGGAGGCGGAGATCCTGGTGGGAACGGAAACGGTGCGCCTTCACCGCGGCGGCATCGCCTTCGCCCCCCGCTGGATCGTGCATCAGAGCCGCAACGTCAGCGCCGAACAGGAGCTGCTGCTGCTGGCGATCACCGATTTCGGCCTCACCAGCTCCGTGCTCGGCGATTACGACCGCCAGACCCGCCTGCGGTTTGAGGGAGCGGACGCGTGCCATGGGGCCGAATCCGAGTCCAATCCCGTCCCCGCCCCCGACATCCCCCTCACCAAGACCTGCACCTGCCGCCCACGGTGAGTGGCTCCGGCGCCGCCAGCGCCAGCCTTCCGGGCAAACCCCAGTCCTCAGCCGCGGGGGCTGGGGTCGTCTGTCGTTTCGCGCCGCTTGAAGACGCTCGAAGCCCCGGCCCCACCATTGCTCCTAGAAGCCTGTCGCACATAGCCCCGCCCCCGGCTTTCTCCACAGACGACTCTGAATCTGCCCAGATCCCAGTGACTGCAATGGATCTGGGCGAGACAATTGGGCATGAGCAAGCCCAAAACCTTCCGTCC
>JBIIIX010000160.1:0-6773 GCA_044234415.1 Cyanobium sp. | reverse complement strand
CGCAGCTGCAGATCGAGGAAGCGCCTCAGCCGTTGACCGCTCTCCCCATGGGAAGCGCCGCAGAGCCGCTGCAGATCGGCCATCGAGGCTCCCACCAGCAGGCCACTGGCCAAGGATCCGGGCCCGAGGGCCGCCAGCAGGCGCCTCCAATCGGCGAGGGAGCGGGCTGGCAGCACCGGCTGGCGGCCAGCGAAGGCCCAGCTGGAGCGATGCAACAGCGCGCAGGCCTGCCAGAAGGGTTCCGTGCCCGGGAACTGCCGTTGCCGCTCCAGCCGCCAGCGGGCGGGATCGCGCCAGATCCGCACCGGCTCCCGCCCATCGGCGAGATCCACCACACAGCCGGGATTTAGGGGTTCGGCAGCGGGTGGTGCCTCACCGAGATGGCGGAACAGGCGCTCATGAATGCCACCCGGCTCCAGGCCCGCCACCTGGGTGGCTCCCACGTCGAACACATAGGCGCCGCGCCGGAAGGTGCCCGCGCAGCCGCCGCTCTGCCGATGGGCCTCCAGCAGGATCACCTGCAGGCCGGCATGGGCCAGCAGGGCGGCGGCAGTGAGGCCGGCGATGCCGGCTCCAACAACGATCACATCGGCATCGAGGGCTGGCGTGGCCCCGGACGCTGGGGCGGCAACGGGGTCCGGCGCGGCACTCATGTCCGGCGCGGCACTGAGGTCCGGCGCGGGATCCAGGGTTGGATCGGCAGCGGGCACTGGCGCGGCCTCGGGCGCTGGCGCGGTTTCCGGCTCCGGAACCCCGGAGCCCTGGGGTGCGCCGCCCATGGCGCTCGCGCCCCAAGCGCCGGCCCGATGGAGGCTGGTGCCTGGACTCCCGGCGCCGCTGGTGCTCGAAGCATTGGCGCTCGCCCTGTTGGCGCAGGCGCCGTTCGGGCCATCAGGGCTGGGCGCTCCCGCCTGGGCGGGGTGGGGGTTCGAGCTGGCGCTGTCTGTGGTCCCGCTGTCCATGCTGCGGCGCTGGTCGCTGGAGGATCTGGAGGGAAAGAGGGCCAGGTCAAAAGGAGTCTGTCGCACAGCTTTGGGCCGCTGCGGGCTGGCAGGCCACCGGGAGGAGCCCAGCGAAGGCTCCGGCAGAGAGCTCCACGTTCTCGCCGCGACTGGGAGCCGCTTCGAAGCAGCCCATCCCGGAGGAACGCGCCTCGGAAGAGCCCATCACGGACGGGCTCGCAAGGAACGCCCCACTCGGACGCGCCTCCAACAAACCCGTACGGGCCGAGCCCCCTAGGAGGCGCCTCGCAACAGCCTGTCTCGGATGAGCCCGCCACGGCCTCCCGCCGACAGCCGACGTTCCCCTCTCCAGCCGGCCAGAGCGGAAACATGCGGCGGGGACCGCCAGCCCCCGCGGATGCCCCAGCTCGAGGCGGCTACACCGACCCCAAACGAAATGCGTCGCCCAGCAGGTCATGATGGCAGGCATTCATGCCCTGGCTGATGGTTCAGGCTCCCGGCTCCGCCACCATCAGCACGGTCGCCCCGACCCGGCCCGTGGCTGGCTGGTCCTGGCGGCGCTGGCTGCTGCTCGGCTTCTGCGGCGGAATCGCCTTTGGCGTCACCCATCGGCTGCTGAGCCTGCAACTGCGTGTGCCGTGGCGCAACACCCAGCCCTTCGGGGTGAAGGCCACGCCGGGAACGGGCCTGGAATCCTTGCGGCAGCGCTTCGGCGGCGAGGGCAAGGCGGTGCGCGGCAACCTGGAGTTGCTGGAGCTCGAACAGCAACAGCAACGCCAGCAGCGGGAGGATGCGAAGCGGTTGCGCAGCCTTGAGGAACAAGACCGCCTCGACCGCGAGCGCCAACAACGGGAGCTCGATCAGGCAGGCCAGGCCCCCCTACCCGAGCTGCCAGCCGAGCCCCCGAGCCCCGCTCCAGAGCCCCCCCGCTACGACCCCACCCCCCTACCACCGCTCCCCAACCCTTCGCCGCTGCCCAGTCCGGCGCCGATCCAGCCCTGATCTGTCACAGTTCGGCTGACCGTCCCGCACCCCATGGCCGCGCCGCAATCTCTGCTTCAGGCCGCCGCGATTCGGCTGACGGCGCGGTTGTCGAGTTCGTTGGCCGATTCGGCCGCCAGCCTGGCCGTCCTGGCCCAGGACGCTCCCGCCAGACTGCAGCAGGAGTTGAACCTGTTCTGGGAAGAAGTGGAACGCGAGGCGGAACGGCTGGAACGGCAGCAGGGTGGCGGCGGGGCGGAGTCCGCGGGCCATGCCAGCGGCGACCCCCAGGATCAGATCGATGCGCTGCGGGCCCAGGTTTCTGAGCTCTGCCGCCGCCTGGAAGCCCGCCCCCAAGGTCGCGGCTAATGGGTTTGGTGCAACGTCTCTCCGGCGCGGTTTCACCGCTGGCCCGATCGCTGCGCATCTGGTTGCTCGCCCTGGGGCTGCTGAGCGGGATTTGGTGGGATAGCCAGGGCTGGACATACCCCGGTGGCGTCACCCCGGCCCGGCGAGCGGTCCGGCAACGGCGACGCGCCCGCTGGCTCACCCAGCGGTTCCTGGAGCTGGGCTCGGCCTTTATCAAGCTCGGGCAGCTGCTTTCCGCCCGGCCCGATGTGCTGCCGGCCGATGTGGTGGAGGAGCTGGCCCATCTCCAAGACCGGGTGCCGGCGTTTCCGTTCGAGCGGGTGGAGGCGATCCTGGAGGAGGAGCTGGGGGAGCGCCGCGCCGAGATCATCGATCTAGACGTGGTGCCCCTAGGCAGCGCCAGCCTCGCTCAGGTTCACCGCGCCAGCTTGCGCAGCGGCCGCCAGGTGGTGTTCAAGGTGCAGCGGCCGGGCTTGGAGCGGCTGTTCCGCCTGGATCTGGAGGTGATGCAACAGGTGGCGGCGGCGGTGCAGCGCCATCCCCGCTGGGGACAGGGCCGCGATTGGGTAGGGATCGCCAGGGAGTGCCGCCGCGTGCTGCTGCGGGAACTGGATTTCCGGCTGGAAGCCGAACATGCGGCTCGGTTTCGCCAACAATTCCTTGATGATCCCGGCATCCGGATCCCCTCGGTGGTGTGGGAGCTGAGCGGCCGGCGGGTGCTCTGCCTCGATTACGTGCCCGGCATCAAGATCAACGATCGGCAGGCCCTGCTCGCCGCCGGCATCGACCCGGCCGCCGTGGCGGAGAAAGGAACCGCCAGCTATCTGCTGCAGCTGGTGCGCTACGGCTTCTTTCATGCCGATCCCCACCCCGGCAACCTGGCGGTGGCCAGGGATGGCACGCTGATTTACTACGACTTCGGCATGATGGGGCAGCTGCCGCCCCAGCTGCGCTCCCGCATCGGACGCATGGTGCGCTGCGCAGCGGCCCGCGATGCGGCCGGCCTGGTGGAGGAGCTGCAGCAGGCGGGGTTGATCGCCTCCGGCATCGACCCCGGCCCGGTGCGGCGACTGGTGCGGCTGATGCTGAACGAGGCCCTCACCCCACCATTCTCCGCGAATGTGCTCGAAAAGCTCTCCGCCGACCTCTACGACCTGGTCTACGGCCAGCCATTCCGGCTGCCGCCGGAGCTGATCTTCGTGATGCGGGCCCTGTCCACGTTCGAGGGGGTGGGCCGCAGCCTCGATCCTGCCTTTAGTCTTGTGGCGATTGCCCGCCCCTACCTCTTACCGCTGATGTCCTCGGGTGGATCCGGCAGCAACGATCTCTTGAATGAAATCACCCGCCAGGCGGCGGATGTGGGCAGCCGCGCCCTCGGAATCCCGCGGCGGCTGGATGAGAGCCTGGCCCGCATCGAGCAAGGCGACCTGCAGGTGCAGATCCGCGCCGGAGAAACCGACCGGTTGCTGCGGCGCCTGGCCCTGGCCCAACAGAGCGCGAGCCAGTCGTTCCTGCTGGGTGGCCTGGCGGTGGCGGCGGCCCTGCTGGCGGCCAGCAGCCGCCCAGCCCTCACGGCCGTGCCCTTGGTGCTGGGCATTCCGATCGGCCTGGGCTGGTTGCGGCTGCAGGGGCGCCTCAAGCGCGACAGCCGCATCGACCAGCTGCCAGGCCAGCCGCACGCCACAGCCAACAAGCCAGGCTGACGCGAGCCGGCTTTGGTCAATGATTTCAACAACTTGCGGGCTTGAACGTTAGGGCTAGAACTTTACGGGCTAGAACGTGGCCCATCGCAGCGCCCTGAAACGGGTCGAGGCTCGCCCCATCCAGGCGTATGAACAAAAGGGCGCCCTTGATCACAGACGGTGATCACAGACGATGTTCACTGATGAAGTTCACAGACGGTGATCACAGACAACCGTGGTGCTCCGCCCTGCCTTTTGGAGCAGAGAAGTGAGCAAAAGATTGAAGCATTGCCTGCCGCCCCGCCAGGAGCTGCTTAGGGTTGCAAAAGCCTTCCCGAGTCATCATGGGCCGTAGCGTTATTGGACAGATTGCTCGCCGAGTGGGCGCTCGGCCCTCGGCCTTCACGCGGCGTGCGTTTCTGCTCAACAGCCTGGCCGCCGGGGCTTCGTTGATGCTGGCGGATCGGAACCGCGGCGCCTTGGCCAAGGCCGCGGCGCCGCGGGTGGTGATCATTGGCGCCGGCTTCTCCGGCCTCAGCTGCGCCTATCAGTTGCGACGCTCTGGCGCCCGCGTCACCGTGCTGGAGGCGCGGCCGCGGGTTGGCGGGCGTGTTCACTCCCTCGACACACTGCTGCCGGGCAAGAAGGTGGAGGCGGGCGCTGAATTGATCGGCCTGATCCACTCCACTTGGTTGGCCTACGCCAAACAGTTTGGTCTCAGCCTCAACGAACTGCCGGAGAGTGATGAGGCACAATCCCCGATTCTCCTCAACGGTCGGCGTCTACTTGGCGCGGAGGTGAAGCAACTTTGGGGCGCCTTGGAGACGACGCTGCAAAGCATGAATGCCGATGCCCGCACGATTAACGGGCAGCGGCCATGGCTCAGCCCCAACGCGGCACTGCTCGACGGCCAATCACTCCAGCAAGCGGCTGAGCGATGGCCCGGCAGCCCCCTGGAGCGGCAGGCCGCGATGGTGATGATTGCGAATGATATGAACTGTCTGCCAGATCGCTTTAGCTACCTTGCCATGTTGGCTGCAATCGCGGCCGCTGGTGTGGAAACATTTTGGAGCGAAAGCGAAAACTTCCGCTGCGCCACCGGCAACCAATCGCTGGCCTTTGCCCTAAGCGGTGCGATCGGCGAGGCCAACATTCAACTCCGCTCCCCAGTCGCCGCCATCGACCTCAGCGGCCGCACCGCCAGGGTGACGCTGCAGTCCGGCAGTGTGCTCGTGGCTGATGCGGTGGTGTTGACCGCCCCCCCCAGCACCTGGGATGAGCTGCGCGTGACCCCTGCCATTCCCGCCAACTACCGCATGAGCACCGGCACCGCGATCAAGCTGCTCAACCGCGTCGATCAACCCTTCTGGAATGCCGAGAATCTTGCGCCCGATTCGCTCACGGATGGCGCTGTCGGCATGACCTGGCGGGGCGGCGAACCCGCCGCGTCCTCCCCCAAGGAGGCCGCCTGCTTGACGGTGTTCTCGGGTGGCCAAGCCGCCCAGCCTTGGCTGGACAGCAACCCGGGTCAGCGGCAGAAGCTGGCGAATCAGCAACTGGAAATCCTCTATCCCGGCTTCTCCAAGCACAGCCAGCAGACCATCTTCTGCGGCTGGCCGCTGGAACGTTGGACCCGCTGCGGGTATAGCGCCCCCTCCCCAGGGCAGGTGACCAAGGTGCTCCCTCTCCTGGAGGCTGGTTGGCAGGACAAGCTCTTCTTCGCGGGCGAATACAACAGCCCTGGCTTCTATGGCTACATGGAGGGTGGATTGCACAGCGGCGCCCTGTTGGCAGGCCGCCTGGCCCGCCAGTTCAATCTGATCGATCAACAACGTCCTGCGGGTTGATCAACGCCGCAGCGATGGCGTTGATCAACGCCGCACCGATGGTGTTGTCTGTCCCCGCTCCAGGGCCAGGCCTCGCAGGATGGCCGGCGGCAGGTAGCCACTGCTCTGGGGCGACGGTCCAGCAGCGCTCGTGGAGGCGCAGCGGCCGGTTGGCGGCCCTGGCCCACGCCGACGATGAGCTCGGCGAGGCGGTCGCCATTGCCATCAGCCGCACTGGCGAGGGCCCCAACACGCCAAGGGATAGGGATCTTTGTTGCTGAACAGGAAGATGCATTTACAAAACCCTACAGCTCCTCGCCGCTGGCCATCACGACAAGGAAGGCACGGAATCGGTCGCGATTGATGGGGCTGGGGTCGAGCTGGACGCGTCCGGATAGCAGAGCGCATGCATGGAGGCGAGCAATTCCCTGCCTTTGGCGTTCTGCCGCCTCAGCAGCTCCGTTTCTTGCCTGATCTGCTCTGTCTCTTTCTTGATCTGCTCGCTCTCTTTCTTGATCTGCTCGGATTCGCTCCTCAGCCGCACGATGTCGCTCTCGATTTGCTTCGTGCGCCTCTCGCTTGCGGCGGCTCTCTGATCTTCTTCGATAATTCTCATCTCGATATCGGCCATTCTCAGATCTTCGTCGATAATCTTCATCTCGATATCGGCGAGTTTCCTCTCGTGATCGGGATCGCGTCGCCAATTGAGCATCGACAAAAACGAGCGCCAGCGAGGCAGCGATGAGCCAGACGCCCCATTGCTGCTGCAGGGGGATGGAGCGATCGGGGAGGGTGATGTGGTCATAGGAGGAAAACAGAGCGATCAGGGCGATCACGGTGCCGGCGACGGCCTCCAGCAGGCCTTGGCGATCCAGGCCCAACCACGGGCGGCGCGTGGCGGGGGCTGGCGGCGGCAGGACAGGAGGCGGGAGTGGCGGCTGTGGTGGTTGCTT
>JBIIIX010000159.1:0-6817 GCA_044234415.1 Cyanobium sp. | reverse complement strand
CCGGCCCCCGCGGCATCCCCCTCTTCCCCGGCCCCGGCGGCCCCGGCCACCGCTGCCCCGGCCCAGGCGGCCGCGGTGGTGTTGCGCCGGCAGACGGTGGAAGCCCTCCCCGGCGGCCTCGACCGCGTGCCGGTGCTGAACGACAACAACCCGGAGTTGATCACCAACCAGGGGATCCTGCTCTCCAGCTTCGCCGGCCGCGGTCGCGGTGTGGCGACCGCCCACCTGGACCGGCCCTTGCAGGGCAGCTTTGAGTTGTTCAGCCATCACGTGTTTGCCGGCCGGCCTGACAGCCTCGACTCCACCCTCTGGATCGGCGTGCTGGCGGCACCCCGCGGCGACCGGCCGGTCACGCTGAGGCTGCTGGGGGGCGCCACGGCCCTGTCCCAATCCCTCGATCCAAGCCAGCCGGCGGCGCCGTTCCTGCCGCTGCCACCCTTGCTCAGCCAGGACGGCACCTCGGTTTGGTCCGGTCCGGGCAGCCGGGTAGCCACCGAGCTATTGCAACGCAGCCGCAGCCCGTTGCTGCCCGAGCAGTGGACGCTTCCACCCCGACAGATCACCACCCTCCTGGCGCTGCCCATCCCGGTGCGGGGCCTTGATCCCCTGCTCAATGGCCGCAACCTGCAGCTGCGGCTGGACAGCGATGGGGCGGTGGATGTGGCCACCGTGGCGGGATTCGGCAAGGGGGAGGCCCCCCCCAGCGCCGCCCAGTGGCAGCAGCTGCTCGAAGGCAATCTCGCGCCGCGGGAGCATGCCCCCACGCCGCCGGGAGCCAGCGGCCCGGTGGTGTATTCGCGGGTGAGCGGCGTGCAGATCGGCAGCAGTTGGCGCGCCCGAATCAGCGATCCCGGCCGCGCCAGCCTGTCGGTGAGTCGTGCTCCGATTTCCTGGCCGATCAGTTCCTTGATCCGTGGCAGCCTCGGCACGGGCCAGGTGCAAACCGCTCCACTGCAGCTGTTCTACGCCAACACCGCCTGGGCCGCCCACGGCAACTACGGCGTGCTCTACGACCTGACGATTCCGCTGCGCAACGACACCAGCGTTCCCCAGCGGCTGGAGTTGAGCCTCGATTCGCCGCTGAAGACCGATCAGCCCATCGGAGGACTGCGCTTCCGCACCACACCCAGCACGGCTGTCACCTTCCGGGGCACGGTGGAGGTGAGCGGTCTCGATCGAGACGACGGCCGGCCCAGCGGTCGCCGGGCGTTTCACCTGGTGCTGCGCTCCGGCATGCCCGGTCCGGCCCTGGGCCAGGTGAGCCTGGCGCCGGGCCAGCAGCGCCAACTGCAGGTGCGCCTCATCTATCCAGCCGATGCAACCCCGCCCCAAGCCCTCAGCCTGTTGCCCGCAGCCCCCAAGGCCGCTGCCGCCCAGGTGCCGGACGCGGCGGGGGGAGGGGGCAGCGCTAACCCCCGTTGAGAGCGCCACGCCGCCCGGCCAGAGCCGCAACATGGTCGGCGAGAACGACACCAACCCCAACAGCGACATCAGCCAACGACATCAGCCAACGACATCAGCCAGCGACACCAGCCCACGACATCAAACAGCGACACCAACCAGCGTCAACAACGAACAACTCAACCGAGGAGTATCCAGTCGATCTTTGTTCGCCAAGCCCGAAACGACAGCCAGACGCATGGTGTGGACTTGGGCCGGGCTGAGCTGGTTGAGATTGTGTCGTCTTCGCTGATCAGCCCCTACCCCCCGATCAGCACCGTCGGCAACCCCGCGGCGATCGAGCCGCCATGGGCGGTGGTGTCTCCCATGCGGGCGGCGGGCTTGCCGCCGATCAGCACCGAGCTGGAGCCCTTCAGCACCGAATCGGGCGGGCCCACGCAGACGCAGTTGTCGCCCACGCAAGCGGCGGGTAGGCCGCCGATCAACACCGTGGGGCAGCCGGGCCCCACGATCGGACCCCCCACATGGGGGATTGGCGGCACACCCGGCGTTTGCATCGGGCAGGTGTGCAGATCGGTGAGGCGGGCGGCGGGAGGCATGGCTGGAAGGCAGCGAGACGCCGGCCTGGTTGCCTCCAGCATCGCAGCGCGCGCGCGAACTTGGCCATCGCCATGGGTGCAGCAGGCCTGGCCTCTGGTGCTGGAGGCCCAGGGTCGGGGCCGGCCCGCGTTTCAGCTCAACCGTTCGCGTGGCTGTGAAGGCTGATCCCAGCCTCGAGTGCGAAGTCGACCGGATTGGGCGCCCAGCCCCTTTTGGCTGGAGGCTGACTCCCCAGCCCAGCATCTGGGGTGCCCGGGGCCCTTGGTCGCCGCTCGGGCATGGGCCCATCCGGGGCGGGCTCTGCCGCAGCGGTGCCCGCGGCCAAGCTGATGAAGCCAGTCGCCCGGTCCGCAGCCCTGGCAATCCCGGCCGGGGGCCTATGAAACAATCGCCCTCACCGCCGGCAACCGCCCCGTGAGTCAGTCCAGGAAGCGCAGGGTCTTCCCCTTCACCGCCATTGTGGGGCAGGAGGAGATGAAGCTGGCCCTGCTGCTGAATGTGATCGATCCGCGCATCGGCGGCGTGATGATCATGGGGGACCGCGGCACCGGCAAGAGCACCACCATCCGAGCCCTGGCCGACCTGCTGCCGGAGATCGACGTGGTGGCGGGCGATCCTTACAACAGCTCCCCCAGCGACCCCGACCTGCAAAGCGGCGAGGTGCGCCAGCGGGCCGAGGCTGGCGAAACCCTGCCTTGCGAGCAGCGCCAGGTGCCGATGGTCGACCTTCCCCTCGGCGCCACCGAAGACCGTCTCTGCGGCACGATCGACATTGAGAAGGCCCTCAGCGAGGGCGTGCGGGCGTTCGAGCCGGGCCTGCTGGCCAAGGCCAATCGCGGCCTGCTCTATGTGGATGAGGTGAACCTGCTCGACGACCACCTGGTGGACGTGCTGCTGGATTCGGCCGCGTCGGGTTGGAACACCGTGGAACGGGAAGGGGTGAGCGTGCGCCACCCGGCCCGCTTTGTGCTGATTGGCTCCGGCAACCCGGAGGAAGGGGAACTGCGGCCCCAGCTGCTCGATCGCTTCGGCATGAGCGTGGAGGTGCGCACCGTGCGTGATCCGCAGCTGCGGGTGCGGGTGGTGGACCAACGCACCGCCTTCGACGACGACCCCGAGGCCTTCAGTGCCCAGGTGCGGGAGATCCAAGATGGCCTGCAGGCGCGGGTGGTGGAAGCCCAGCAGCAGCTACCCCTGGTGCAAATCGACGAAGACTTGCGCCTGCGCATCTCGGCCGTCTGCGGCGAGCTGGATGTGGATGGCCTGCGGGGCGACATCGTCACCAACCGGGCGGCCCGGGCCCTGGCCGCCTTCGAGGGGCGCGATGAGGTGAGCGAAGACGATGTGTCCCGGGTGGTGGCCTGCTGCCTGCGCCATCGCCTGCGCAAGGACCCTCTGGAAACGATCGATTCCGGCGACCGGGTGGTGAAGGTGTTCTGCAAGGTGTTCGAGCGCCCGGAACCCTCCGATCGCAGCGCCTTCCAGCTGGCCTTGGCGGCCTGACGCGCCAGGCCGCCACAGAAGCCAGCCGCAGCACAGAGGGCTCGTGGCGGCAGCCTCGCAGCCGGCCCCAACCGCCGCCGGCTCCAGGCCGGCTGGCGACAAGCTCCACCCCCCCCCGCGGCCGGCGGCGGCCCGAAGGCACGAGGCAGCAGCAGCGGCACGAAGCCACGAGGCAGCGTCAGCGGCCCAAAGCCACTAAGCACGGGGCACCAGCAGCGGCACGGGGCAATGCCGCCGTGTCCGCCGCCCGCTCTCAGCCTTCCCCCAGGTAGGAGGCCCGCAGCTCCGGATCGCGCAGCAGGTCTGCCGCGGGCCCCTGGAGTGTGACCGCCCCGGCCTCCAGCACCACGGCCCGATCGGCGATGGCTAGGGCGGCATTGGCGTTCTGTTCCACCAGCAGCAACGTCAGCCCTTGGCGGCGCAGCTCAGCCAGGGTGCGCATCACCTCCGCCACCAGCAGCGGCGCCAGGCCCAGGCTGGGTTCATCCAGCAGCAGCAGGGTGGGGCGTCCCATCAGGGCGCGGGCGATCGCCAGCATCTGCTGCTCTCCGCCCGAGAGGCTGCCGGCCAGCTGGCGGCGCCGTTCCGCCAGCCTCGGGAACAGCTGGTAGCAGCGGTCCAGATCGGCGGCGATGGCGGCCCGGTCACGCCTCAACCAGGCCCCCAGCTCCAGATTGGCCGCCACGCTCTGGCGGGCCAGCACCCGGCGGCCTTCCGGGCAATGGCCGATGCCCAGCTTCACGGTGCGCTCGGTGCTGAGCCGGCTGATCTCCGCCCCCTGCCAGAGGATCTGGCCGCCGCTGGTCGGCACCAGGCGCGAGATCGCCCGTAGGGAGGTGGTCTTGCCGGCGCCATTGGCGCCCAGCAGTGCCACCAGTTCGCCTGGCCAGACCTGAAGGCTGAGATCGCTCACGGCCGTGATCCCGCCGAACTGCACAGAGAGTTGGCGCAGCTCCAGCAGCGGCGGGGACGAACTCGGCATGGAGGTAACCGGCATGGACGAAACCGTCATGGACGGCAGCCGCCGGGCCCCAGGTACGCCTCGATCACCGCCGGATCCCGCCGCACCTCGGCGGGGTGGCCCAAGGCGATGCGGCGGCCGAAGTTGAGCACCGCGATGCGATCGCACAACTCCATCATCAACGGCACGTGGTGCTCGATGATCAGCACCGTGAGCTGATGGTCATCGCGGAGGCGACGGATCAGGCCGCTGAGCTCCCGCTTCTCGCTCGGATTCATGCCGGCCGCCGGTTCATCCAGCAGCAACAACTGCGGCGCCGTGGCCAGGGCCCGGGCGATCTCCAGCCGGCGGCGCTGCCCGTAGGAGAGGTCGTTGGCGCGGCGGTGGGCCACCGCGGCGATGCCGACACTGTCGAGCAGGGCCAGGGCCTGATCGCGCAGCGAGGCTTCGTGGCGTCGCCAGGCCCTGGCCCCCAGCAGCACCTGCAGACGGGGTTGGCGGGCGCGGCGATGCAAGCCAACCAGCACATTCTCCAGGCCGCTGAGGTTGCTGAACAGGCGCAGGTTTTGAAACGTGCGCGCCATTCCCAGGCGGGCCAGGACATGGCTGGAGGCCCCGGTGATCGGCTGGCCCCGCCAGGCCACCGAGCCGGCCGTGGGGGGGGTGAGGCCGGAAATCAGGTTGAACAGGGTGGTCTTGCCGGCGCCGTTGGGCCCCAACAGGCCGAAGATCTCTCCCTGGCGCACCTCCAGGTTGACGCCATCCACCGCCACCAGGCCGCCAAAGCGGCAGCTGAGACCCTCCACCCCCAGCAGGGGCTCCTCGGCCCGCGGCAGGGTCGCCTCGCCAGGCGGCGTGTTGGCGGGAGGCTGGTTGCTCATGGCGCCGGGGCTCCACGCTCCCCCTCGGCGGTTTGAGCGAACGCCGGCTCCAGCGGGCCCCGCCCCAGCAACCGTCGCCGCAGCCAGCTCAGCAGCTCCGGCGTCACCAGTCCCTGGGGGAACACGCTGGGCCCCAGCAGGATCACCAGCCCGAAGACGATCAAGCGCAGATCGCCCACGGGCCGCAACAGTTCAGGCAATGCCGTGAGCACCAGCCCCCCCAGCACGGGGCCGATCCAGGTGCGAGAGCCCCCGAACACCACGAACGCCAAGGTGGTGACGCTGGCATCGAAGTTGCCGAGGCGGGGATTCCAGGCATTGAGGAAATGGGCCGCCACCACGCCGGTGAGGGCCGCCACGATGGCGCTGAGCACAAAAGCGAAGCGCTTCACCCGGCCGCTGGCAATGCCCAGGCTGGCGGCGGCGATTTCGTCGTCGCGGATCGCGGCCATGGCCCGGCCGGTGCGGCTGCTGGCCAACCGCTGACAGAGGAAACAGGCCAGCAGCAGCAGGGCCAGGCTGAACAGGGCGTAGCCGGCGGGATCGTTGAACGGCTGGGGAATGGCGAAGATGCCCACCGCGCCACCGGTGAAGCTGAGGTTGAGGCTCACCACCCGCAGGATCTCCACGAGGGCGATGGTGGCGATCGCCAGGTAGATGCCGCGCAAGCGCAGCACCAGGCTGCCGATCCCCCAGGCCATTGCCGCGCTGAGCGCCAAGGCCACCAACATCTCCAGCAGCACCGAGCTGAGTGGATAGCCGCCCGAGGCCGGCGCCAAGGCCGGCAGCCGGGTGGAGAGCAGGGCGGCAATCGTGCCGCCGATGGCATAGAAGCCCGGCGTCGCCAGGGAGAGCTGGCCGCAGGCCAAGGGCAGATACACCGACAGCGCCAGCAGGGCGCCAAGCAACATCTGCACCAGCAGGCTGGCGTCGATCATGCCCGGGTCTCCAGCGGTTGGCCGAACAGGCCGCGGGGCCGCAGCAGCAACATGGCGAACAGGAATCCGAAGGCGATCGCATCGCGGAAGCCGCTCCATTCGCCCGGCACCAGCGCCTCCGCCAGGCCGATGATCAGGCCGCCGATCACCGCCCCAGGCACGCTGCCCAAGCCCCCCAGCACCAGCACGCCGAGGGCTTTAAGGCCATAGCTGATGCCGAAGTAGGGGCCGGTGATGCTGAGGCTGAGGCCCACCAACCCGCCGGACACGCCGGCCAGGAAGCCGCTGATCGCGAAGCAGAGGCGGATCATGGCGTCGCTGTCGATGCCCAGCAGCCGGGCGGTGCCGGCGTCTTCCGACACGGCTTGCACCGCCTTGCCGGCGCGGCTGCCCTCCAGCCAGAGCGTCAGCAGCAGCATCAGCGCCGTCGACACCAGCAGCAGCACCAGCTGGACGCTGCGCAACTGGGCCGTGCCGATGGGGATCGCCGCCGGCAGCATGCCGAGGGCGGAGGCGGGAAATGCGTAGCCCTC
>JBIIIX010000254.1:0-4492 GCA_044234415.1 Cyanobium sp. | reverse complement strand
TGCCGCTGCCGCTGCCGCTGCCGTCGCAGCGGCGGGCAAGCGTGGGTCCTATCCCAAAGTGGTATCCCTTGCCGGCCGGCGGCGGATCAGCGAGAAACCAGCACAAGCCCTACCGGCTCGTGGCGTGGTCTGCAGTCCTGGGCGAAGGCGTGATCAACGTTCATCGGGCTCGCCAAGGTGGGGATCGTTCTCTGGCCCGCCCTTGTCAGGCCCGCTGGCTGGCCCGCTTGCGGATGCTCTGAACCCCCGGCCAGATGGGGCCGGCGGGGTTCAGAGGGCCACGGGCTCGACGCCACTCACCACCGGCGCCACGGCGGACAGGCGCAGCTCCGGGTGGTCCTGCTGCAGCTGCTCCAGATTCCATTGGTTGCGGAATAACAGCACCGGTCGATCCCAGGCATCGCGCACGGTTTTGCAGTTGAACAGCCGGCCCAGCTTCTCCAGGGCTGGCCAGCCCTCCACCACCCAGCGGGCCAGGTTGAACTCCATCGGCTCCAGGCGGGTGGCCACCCCGTATTCGTTCTCCAATCGGTACTGCACCACCTCCAGCTGAAGCTGGCCCACGGCCGCCAGAATCGGATCGCGGCGGCTGGGGTCGGTGTCGTGCAACACCTGCACTGCCCCCTCCTCGCGTAGCTCGCTGACGCCCTTGCGAAAACTCTTGAAGGCCGAGGGATTGGGGTTGCGGAGCCAGGCAAAGATCTCCGGGCTGAAGCAGGGAATCCCCTCGTATTCCACCTTCGGCCCCACATAGAGCGTGTCGCCGATGGCGAACATGCCAGGGTTGTTCAGGCCGATCACATCGCCGGGATAGGCATCCTCCACCACCTCGCGATCCTGGCCGAACAGCTTCTGCGGCCGCGACAGGCGAATGGTGCGGCCGCTGCGGGCGTGGCGCACGGTCATGTCCTTCTCGAAACGGCCGGAGCACACCCGCACGAAGGCGACCCGGTCGCGATGGCGCGGATCCATGTTGGCCTGCAGCTTGAACACAAAGCCGCTGAACTCCGGCCGCAACGGATCCACCTCGCCTTCGCTGCTGGGGCGAGCGGTGGGGGGCTGGGCCAGCTCCAGAAAGGCATCGAGAAACGGCCGCACGCCGAAGTTGGTCATCGCCGAGCCGAAGAACACCGGGCTGAGCTCGCCGGCATGCACCAGCTCCAGATCAAGCTCGGCGCCAGCGCCGTCTAACAGCTCCAGCTCCTCCAGTGCCTGCTCCAGCAGGTCTGGCTCCACCAGCTGGGCCAGCTGCGGGTCATCGAAAGGCAGGCGGGTTTCCGCAGCCTGGCGGCCCCGCTCCGCCCGCTGGAACAGCACCACCTGGCGGCTGCGCCGGTCGATCACGCCGCGGAACCGATCGCCGCTGCCGATCGGCCAGTTCACCGGCCAGCAGGCGAGGCCCAGCTGGGTTTCGATCTCATCCAGCAGCTCCAGGGGCTCCCGCCCTGGCCGATCCATCTTGTTAATGAAGGTGAAGATCGGCACCCGCCGCAGGCGGCAGACCTCGAATAACTTGCGGGTCTGGGGCTCCAGCCCCTTGGCCGCGTCCTCCAGCATCACGGCGTTGTCGGCCGCCGCCAGGGTGCGGTAGGTGTCCTCCGAGAAGTCTTGGTGGCCGGGGGTATCCAGCAGGTTCACCGTACTGCCGGCGTAGTCGAACTGCAGCACGGTGGAGGTGATCGAGATGCCGCGCTGCTTCTCCAGCTCCATCCAGTCGGAGGTGACCTTGCGCTGTTCCCCCTTGGCCTTCACCGCTCCGGCCTGCTGAATCGCACCTCCGTAGAGCAGCAGCTTCTCGGTGAGGGTGGTCTTGCCCGCGTCGGGGTGGGAAATGATCGCGAAGTTGCGACGCCGCGCCACGGCCGCCGCCAGGTTGGCGTCCGTCGCTGGGGCCTCGGCGGAGTTGGCGGCGGTGTTCGCGGCGGAGTTGGCAGCGGTGTTCGCGGTGGCCGTGGCGGGCTGGCGGTCGTCGGCGACGGGGGGCGTGCTGGTCATCGTTCCAGCCTGCCAGTCGCTCTCCCTCGGATCCGCGGCGGTTGACCGCCACGGAGTCCCCATCGGCGTCCGGGCGGAAGCTGTTGCGGATCCAGGCACAGCGTTGGAGGCCGGGAAGCGGGAAGGCTGCTGCGCGGCTCCAGGCTGTTGCCTGGCGCCAGGCTGTTGCGAGACGCCAGGCTGTTGCGTGACGCCCAGGCTGTTGCGTGACGCCAGGCTCAGTGGCGGGGTCGGGCGATCGGGCAGGCTGAAGCGACCAGCACGGCTCACACCCTCGCCGATGCCTGACCATTTCCAACCCTGGCCTGGCCCTGATGCCGGCCACTCCGACCTGGTGAACCTCGAGCAGCGGCGCCAGGCCCTTGAACAGGAATTTCAGCGCGACGCCAGCTTCAGCCCGGTGTTCGTGGTGCTCACCTTGGGGGCGGCGCTGATCGCCACTCTCGGCCTTCTGGCCAATAGCCCGGCGGTGGTGATCGGCGCCATGGTGGTGGCCCCTTGGATCCTGCCCCTGCAGGCGATGGCCTTCGAGGTGCTGCGGGGCAGCCTGCCAAGTTTCGGCCGCGCCCTGCGCACGTTGCTCCTGGGAGTGCTGCTGGGGGTGAGCGTGTCCTGGAGCGTGGGGATGCTGGTGGGGCTGGCCACCTTTGGCGAGGAGGTGGCCGCCCGAACCCAACCCAACGTGCTGGATCTGGGCGTGGCCCTGGCGGCCGGCGCTGTGGCGATGTTCGCCAAGCTGCGCAAGGAGGCGATCTCCGCCCTGGCCGGCCTAGCCATCGCCGTGGCGTTGGTGCCACCGATGTGCGTGGTGGGCTTATCCCTTTCGGCGGGCCAGTGGCCGGAAGCCGGCGGTGCCTTGCTGCTGTTCCTCACCAACCTGCTGGGGATCCTGAGCGGCGCGATGGTGGCCCTGGCCCTGTTGGAGCGGCCGATGCGGGGGCGGTTGCTGCACAGCCGCCTCGGCCTCACCAGCCTGGCCCTCACCGCCTTGCTGGTGGTGCCCCTGGGGGGCAGTTTCCTCAGCCTGCTGGCCCAATCACGCCATCAGGCCGCCGAACGGCGCATCAGCGAGCTGGTGCAGCAGAGCTTGCGCAACGAAACGATCACCCTGGGCCGCGATTCCAAACTCGAGGATGTGCGCATCCTTTGGGACCAGGATCCACCGCTGATCGTGGCCCGCGCCACGGTGAGCGCCCCCGACCTGCCCTCGCCCACCCAGGTGGCGGCGGTGGAGGCGTTCATCAATCGTCGCCTCAAGCCCCGCCGCTTCCGCCTGGTGGTGCAGCGAACGGCCATCGAAGTGGTGGCCCCCCAGCCTCCGGCCGCCAGCGGCCCAGCCCCGTCGGCCACCACCGCGCCGCAGAGGCCTTGATCAGCGAAGCCAAAGGAACCGTGACGGGGCCCAACCAAGCGGCCCCAACCAAGCGGCCCCAACCAAGCGGGCCCAACCAAGCGGGCCCAACCAAGCGGGCCGCAGCCGCCAGAAACCGGGGCCTTCAGCCGGATGGCGCCAGAACAGGCGGCTGTTGGCTTGAGGGCGTTTGCCGGCATGGCGGTTGTCCAGGCCTTGCTCCGCGTCGGTCGTTGATCCCGTGCGGTTCGTGAGCGGCATTCACAACCGCCGGCTGCGGAGAACCGCAAGCGCCGGCTGCGGAGAACCGCAAGCCTTGGTCGAGCTGCTGCGACAGCGCGAACCGGCCGTGCATCGCGATGGCTTGAGCGCAGCGGCTCTGTCGAGCTTGCAGGCCAGGCAAGGCCTGGCGGGATGACTTTCCGGGTTCTCGCCGTGGCGATCCGGGCCGCTGGCCGGGTGCTGCGGCGCTGCGCGCCCAGGCCTCGCTCACGCCTCCTCCAGTCGCCGCTTCACCGCCTTGAGGTCCTGCCAGGTGAGCCACTTCGGCGATCCCTCCGTGCGTGATGGATTGCGCAGCAGATAGGAGGGATGAAAAATCGGCATCACCCAACGGCCCTGCCAGGCGCGCCATTGGCCCCGCTGCTTGGTGATCGCTCCCTTCTCGCCCAGCGCCCCCTCCAGGGCGGTGGCGCCGGCCAGCAGCACCACGGCGGGCTGGATCAGCCGTAGCTGCTCCTCCAGCCACGGCCGACAGGCCGCCATCTCCGCCGGCGTCGGTTTGCGGTTCTCCGGCGGGCGGCACTTCACCACATTGCAGATGTAGGCGTCGCGGTTGCTGTCCAGCCCCACGCTGGCCAGCATCTGGTCGAGCAGCTGGCCAGCCCGGCCCACGAACGGCAGGCCGCTGGCATCCTCCTGGGCGCCAGGGCCCTCGCCGATCACCATCAACCGCGCCGCCGCGTTGCCCCGGAACACCACCACCCGCTGTCGCCCGTCCGCCAGGGGGCACCGGCGGCAGTCCGCGCAGCTTTGGCTCAAGGCTGCCAGCTGGGCGTCCCGCTGCGCGGCGTCCAAGGTTGCTTCACTGGTCTGCGGGGAGGGCTGCCGCGGGGCGTCGGGCTCGATGGGGGCTGGGCCCACGAG
>JBIIIX010000157.1:0-7022 GCA_044234415.1 Cyanobium sp. | reverse complement strand
GAAATCCCAGCCAAGGCTCCAGCCAAATGGCTTGCAGCAACGCGAGCTGTCGCCTTCACGACCAAATCCTGGCGATCAGAATCCCTACCTAAGCCAGCTGGCCGAAACCCGTCAGCCACCCCTCAACCTGATGGCAGGTCGAGGATCTCGCCAGCGGCTTGGGCCAGCCGCGAATCCCGCGGACCAGGCCCGTGCAACCTCGTCCCTCGCTCTCAGCCCGCCACGATCAGAACCGTTGTCCGCCGTTGTTCGAGGGCGGCTGATCAACCTGGGGGAATGCTGGCGATAGACATCTCTCCTGGCCCGACGTGGCGGCTCTCACGCGTCCTCCTGATCACTCCGCCTCGATGGCAGGCCTTGGCGGCGGCGGCATCCGCGTTGCCGCGAGAAGCGCCCGAAGCCAGGCGGAAGGTGTCGCTCAAGCCCTGATGGCGTCGCCAATCCCCGGCTTCACCGGGTTCTGGGATTGCCGCCAGGGGCTGCCAGCTCGCCCTGCAACTCCTAAGCAGTGGGGCGATAGCCGATGGCCTCCCGATGCCGACGCCCCGCCAAGGGGTTGACCGGCGCCGCAGCGACGGCCCCGCTCCAGATCCCCCGCCTTGAATCCCATGACTTCTGCCGATCCGAACGAACTGCTCGCCGCAGCCAACTTCATCGTGGAGGCTGCCCAGAAGCTGCTGGCGGACGACGGACGCCTCCAGGCCGAAACGTTGATCGTCTCGGTGGCGCGGCTGTCCGGTTCGCTGGTGTTTCGCACGTTCAACCTGGAGCCGCTGCCGGCCGGCACGCCGGTGCTCTGCGACGACGCCAACACCTGGGGCCCCAAACTGATCGAGGTGATGAAGGCCACCCTGCAACAACGGGGTTCCTGCCCCAGCGACGCCAGCATCCGAGCGGCCGCGGCCAAGATCAGCACCAGCGCTTCGCCGCTCAGCTTCCAGGACAGCCTCGACCGGTTGGTGCCGTTCGTGGGGCGCTGGAGTGAGCTGAGTGGTCTCGACCTACGCCAGGCCGGGGTGGCTGCCGCCATCGCCTCGGGTCAGCTCGTGCAGGCCTGCGCCGAGGTCCTTGCGGTGGAGGCTGGGGCGGCTCTGGCGGTGGCGGGGCTGTGCGAAGGACTCAAGACCGCTCCCCGCCTCGAGCAGGTCGCCTGAGGACGGCATCTGGACATCCCGCGCTCGTGGCTGCCGCTGCCGATCGGCGTCGGCACGGCCGGGGCCGACGCCGCCTCCCGCCACTGTTCAGGCTTGGGCTCAAGCCTCCGCGTCGGATCCGCCGGCAGGATCCTCCTGGTCGGGCACCACAAGGTCGGCGGCGCGTCGGGCTTCGCCCAGCACCTGATAGAGCATGCGGGGTGAATCTTGCAGCAGGGCGATCCAGTGGCTCATGTAGGCCGCATGGTTGGCCGTATCGCTGCCGATTTCAAGGCGATCGCCGATCAGCATCGCGCCCAACTCGGCCACCAGCTCCTCGCGGGCATAGGTGCGTTCCGCGCCGGCATCGCCCCCCATGCGACCGCTGAGATCGCGGTTGAGACGCGAGGCATGCCCCGTGCTGTGCACAGCCTCATGGGCCCAGGTGGCATAGAACGCCGCGGGGCTATGGAAGGCGCTGCGCTGGGGCAGCTGGATGCGATCCAAGCTGGGCAGGTAGCAGGCCATCGCACCGCCGAGCTCCAGGGGAACCGGCCAGCGGCTTAGGGCTTGCTCCGCCAGCTCCAGCCGTTCCGGCTCGGGTCGCAGCGAGGCCTTGGCTGCGGTCTGGCGGCGGGCCACCAACGCCGCCAGACCCTCTCCCTCCAGGTCGGACACGTGAAACACGGCCACCGGGCGATAGCGGATCCAGCCGCCTTGGCGCACCGGACCCTCCTGGCTGGCTGCGGGAGGCTCGACCGGGGCGGAGGCCATGGCGGTGATGACTTGGCTGGCTGGGGCGTCAGTGGCACTGCTCTGGCCTGCGGCAGCTCCCCGGCGCTGCATGCGATGGGGGCGCAGGATGTGAATGGCGCGGCTGCCGGCCCTGGGATGGAGGCCCAAGGCCCGTGCCGCCGCGAAGCCACACCAGTACGGCAGGTTCCGTAGCTCCGAGGAACCCACGCCATGGGCCTGGCGTGCCTGCAGCGCCAAGGCCAACAGGATGGGGTTGGCGCCGCGATAGCGGTGGCCATTCACCAGGTTGAGGTGGTGACCTCCGCCTGATCCATCCCATTCCCGACGCCAGGGGGCAGTGCCCGCCTCCAACACCGCCAGCACGCTGGCCAGCAGCCGCTGCTCAGCCGTCAGCTCCCGATCGGGCCGCGGCTCCGCTTGAAGCGATGCCGCTACCGGCCGATCGGCGCCAGCTGGGCCGGCATCGCTGGGCCTGGAGGGCAACGGCGCGGCGGGAACCGCCCCATGGGGGCCTGCTGGGTCCGGTGCTGTGGATATGCCGCCGGGGCCCGGTAGCGCCAGGCCCAGCGCTGGCAGGTCCAGGGTTGGCAAGTCCAGGGCCAGTTGCAGGGGCCTCTCCATCCCAACCGCGGAATGGCAAGAGCGGGAGATGGAACGGCTGGCCCTGGGGCGGCTGCAAGCGGTAGCAGCGGCCCTGCCGGGCGTGGCGGCAGCGGAAGACCCGGCTGCGGTGGTCGCAGGCTGCGGCGACGAGGACGAGGGGAGCAGGGAGGCCAAGGGCAGTGTGGGGGGCACTACCTGATCAATGCCACCAGCTGTCACGTCTCCAGTTGTGGCAAGGCGTTGTGGCATGCAGTTGTGGCCAGGCAGTTGTGGCCAGGCAGGGGCTGGCTGGCCCCCGTGGCGCTGGCGGCGGCTGCCCCGTCCAAGCCGGACAGCATCCCTGGGGCCGACCAGCCGTGTGCGGGGGCTGGGCTGAGCTAGATGGCCGTGCTTACCGTGAGGGGATCCCTGCAGCGCTTGGCCAATTCATGCAGCAGGCACCATAGGGATTCGAGCGATTAAACCATTCGTCAATCTTCGCGAAACATTCGAGATTGCCTTGATTGGCTGGTTTTCGCACCCCAGATCGCAGTCCCGATCGCCCCCCTGGCAGTGGGCTCATGCCAGCACAGTGGGGCTTGCAGTGAGGCTTGTAGTGGGGCTTGCAACTGGCCACGCTCAGCACCGCAATCCCCCGCTACCAGATCTTGGCCCGCTGCGATGCCAGGCCGTGTGTCCACAGGGGGGAGCTGGGGGGGGCGCCAAGAGGCTCGCAGGCGATAGCGGGCGAGCGAGCCCGTGCAACGGGCTTGCCGGCGGCCTTCGCCGAGCGTCGCCAAGGTCTGTTGCTACGACGAGACGCCAACAGACGCCCTGAAGATCGCTACCAACTCAGCATGGGCAAATGGGAGAAATTATACTGGCATTGTCGAGGACAACCTGAACAATGACTGCTGCTGCATCCTGGCTGGCGAGCCAGGAACGTGATCGGATGGTGATTGCGCAGGCGTGGGCGCTGGAGCCTTCATTTGTGAGGGGCGTTCTAGGCATACGCCTTGACTCTGTTGCGACGCCAGCACTCAGTCAACCACAGCAAATCATAACATCTTGGAACCTGAAGAGAACCGAATGTCGTTCGAGAATTGATCGACATTCAGCATGCCAATGCAGAGAAAAAATACGCGCCCGCTCCGTGGCCATGCTGATCGGGTAATGGCCCATCAATGGCGCGATTGAGCTCTCGAATTGCGCTGCTTCCGACGCTTGCACATCAGCGTTCAAGCCGATCAACCCGCTGACATTGGGATGTCTTGACGCCATGGCTCCGGCCAAAGCCGCTGCCAAAGTCGAACCCCGACAGCATCCATGCCACTGGACCTTCACGAGCGGGATGCTCAAGAGCCAGAGGGCGGCCTGGACATGCAGACAGCCGCCCCTGCCTGGATGCCCCATCGCGTCAGCGCTCCCCCACGACACCACGAGGCTGATTGGGGCCAGAAAAGGCGCGGCCCTGGTATGCGGGGATCATCAAGATCTCCAGGTCACTCGATTGACTGGCAGGGCCTACCCTCCCGAACCAGGTCGCCCATGTTTGCTAGACGCGAGCGTGGTTCAATGGGTTAGTTTGAATTCCAGATCAGGTACAAGTTGGTTGATGGCTTTATTGTAGGGTCGCAGTTCCACTCCCCCCCTTTGACTTGGGTCTCATGCAGCATTCGCGTGGATTGGTCGGTCGCCAGCTCGCGGCTCGATTCCTGGGACGAATTGGCGAGGCTCTCGCCTTCCTTTTCATTGTTAACATTCTATTTGGCTTGTTCCCATTGCAGCTGACCAATCCCGGCTGGCAACAACGTGTAGCATTCCTTATCCGCACATCGTCCATTTACCCATTGATGGCTGCGGCACTGATCTTTCTTTGTGAACACCACGCCAAATCCCTAAGTCCACCCATCTTTCCGCTAAAAAGAATCCAAAAACTGGCGCCGCTGGCGGCGCTCGGGTTTATCCTAATCATTCCCCTGCAGACCAATTCTATCTATCTACAGATCCGGAATTCTGACAACGAAGCCCAGAGAACCATTCGGCAGGTTGACCGACAAGTTGCAGCATTTCGGGCTATTTCTAGTGTTTCTGAGTTAGAGCAGATTACTCAAAATCTTCCGCCCAGTGTGCGACCTGCCCCCGGCATATCACTGGTTGAGGCGCGGTCCCTGCTGGTAGACCGAGGCGAAACCGAATTGGCTCGATTGCGCATCCTTGCTAACAAGGCCAAAAGCGAAGCGATCAAGAGGGCCGTTCCCGATGCCATCCGAGATGCTTTGACTTGCCTGATTTATGCTGTTGCTTTTTATGGCTTGAGGTCGATCAATTTTTCAATGCTCGGACCCTCCGCTATCGATCCCGAAATGGAGGAATAGCCCTTGCCTGCTCAGTGCTCGCGCCCTAGAGGCTGCCGCCAGCAGCAGCAGCACGAGCATGGGCCACTCCCCCAGGCGCCCGTAGAGGCTGAGCTGATCAACTCGCTGCACCTCTGCCATCGCTTGCCCTGGGATCAGCGGCGTCAGATGGCCACGTAATCGGCCTGCCGGATCGACCAACAGACTTGGCCCTGTGTTGGCGGCGCTGACCAGCCAGCGACCGGTTTCGATCGATCGCAGCTGGGCTACAGCAGCGTATTGCTGTTGCAGCATGATCGGATAGGGATCGAGATTGGCGCTGGCGAGCAGCCACTGAGCGCCATCCCGGCTGGCCTGGACCAAGCCATGGCCATCGGCCAATTCGTAGCAAATTGCCACGCCGATGCGACCCCTGGGCCGATCCACCAATCGGGATGCTGCGCCAGGCTCCAGCCCCCCTACGGCTGAGAGGCCACTCCAGCGCACCAGGCCTGACAGCGGCACCCATTCCCCTAAAGGCACAAGTCGATGCTTGTCCACCCCGCCCCCTGGCCAGCGCTCGCCGGGCTCGAAGCGCAGCAGGGCGCTGCGCAGCCCCTCCCCCTGGCGGCGGAAACCACCGGACAGCACCTCGACCGGTGCTGGGATGGGCAACGGCTGATCCAAGGCAAGGGCCCCTTCGGGCAAGAGCACGGCATCGATGGCAGCGCGGCGCGGCGATGTCCTGGCTGAGGCCTTTGTCTCCGGTTCACCCGGCCCGAGTGCCTCCAGGCTGAAGGACTCAAAGCCCACGGCCGCAAAGCCCACGGACTTCAAGCCCACGGACTTCAAGCCGACGGGCTCAATGGCCACTGGCAGAGCGGTTCGTTCGGGCCCCAGCGCCGTGGCCGCGCCTTCCTCTGCAGCTAGATGGTCCAGCGTTTGGGCCAAGGTGTGCAGCAGCCGTCTCTGCTGGGCGGGCTCGAACTTCTCACGGGTGGGGATCGCCGGCTGGATAACCAGCACGGTCTCTCGCCGCCCCTCCGACTGCGACAGGTCCTGGGCTGGCCCCAAGGCCGCGGCCCCCAGCAGGTGGGCGCTCAGCACCAGAGCAGCCAACACCACCACGTTGCGACTCCACCGCGGACTCCATGGCGAAAGCCCCTGCCGTCGCCCTTGCTGGCGCCACAGCAGCACCCGCCACAGCCCCCAGCCGATCAGCAGTTGAACCGTGGCGATCAGGCCCGCTCCGCCCAGGGCTGCCAGTCCGGCTAGGGGGCGGTCGCTGGGCAACGGCGACACGCCAAGACCAATCCAGAACAGCGGGCCACGGGCCAGCAGCACCTCCGCCAGACCCCACAGGCTTGCGGCCAACAGGGCGGTATCCGCCCGCTCCAGCCCAAGCCCCCTCCAGGGCAGCGACCAGAGCAGCACCAGCGCACCGCCCAGCAGCCCGCAGGCCAGCCAGATCAACACGCACAGCGGCAGGCTCAGGGGTGCGGGCACGCCGATCCAGTCGAGCGGGTGCAGCCAAAGCAACCAGCGGTGGCTGGTCAGCAGCGCGGCCAGACCCCAAAGGAGGGTGGGCCCGCGCCGGCCGCTGCTAACCAGCTGCCAAAGCACCGCCAGAGCGGGCCAGAGCAGCGGCGGCAGCCCGAGGGGTGGCAGCGCCAACCCCGCCAGACTGCCGGCGCCCAGGGCCCACAGGGCAGAACGGAGCCGTGAACCGTCCATGGCAGGGACGGTGATCGTCCCTTGGCCTGGTGATCCGGATCGGGCCAATCTCAGAAGAGCCTCCCGCATCGGTGTCGTCACCGTCGCTTCGCCATGGATCAGGGCAATCTGCTGCAGATGCTGTTGCTGCGCGGCCTCGGCACCACCTCCCTCGTGACCGACCGCCTGCGCTACGTCACCCAGGAGTGGGTCCGCAGTGGCCGGCTGGATCCCAGCCACGCCTCAGCGTTGGTGGAGGACGTGTCGCGGGCGCTGCGGGGCGAGACCCCGGAACTGGAGCAACAGGCGGAACGCCAGCTCGAGCAGGGGCGAGATCAGCTGTTGCAAGACCTGGGCCTGGCCCGTCAGCGGGAGCTTGATGAGCTGCGCGGACGCATCGACCGGCTGGAACAACAACTGCGGCAACGCAACGGCAAGCCTGACCTGCCGGATTGAGGCGCCCAATCGCGGCGCCCCACGGCGGAAATCCGATTGAGGGCGG
>JBIIIX010000156.1:0-7106 GCA_044234415.1 Cyanobium sp. | reverse complement strand
ACGATCAGCGATGGCCTGGAGCGTCTGAGCCGTTTTGGCGCCCAGCTGAAGGCGGTGGCGGTCCAGCCCTGAGCGCCGCTCCCTTCCAGGCCCCGCCGCGCCATCGCCCCGCCGCGCCATCGCCCCACCGCGCCAGCGGTCGGCTCGGCGCCCCCCAGAGTTGAGGCTCCCCAGCGCTGAGGCGCCCCATCAGTTCGGCGCCCCATCCGTGCGGCAGCCCATCAGTGAAGATGGCGGCCAGATGAGGCGCAGGCAGCCATGGCCGGGCCGGTCCCGCGCAAACTGATCGTGATCGGCGACAGCGGCGCCTACGGCTGGGGCGACCCGGACCAAGGCGGCTGGTGCGAGCGATTGCGGCGCCACTGGATGGGCCTGCCCGATGGTCCGGTGATCTACAACCTCGGCGTGCGGGGTGATGGGCTGGAGCGGGTGGCGGCCCGCCTGGGCCAGGAGGTGGGGGCCCGGGGAGAGCTGCGCCGTCAGCGGCCCCAGGGCATCTTGCTGTCGGTGGGCCTCAATGACACGGCCCGGGTCGGTCGCCGCGATGGTCGCCCCCAGCTGGCGCCCGAGGCCTTCCTATTTGGCCTGCAGCAGCTGCTGCGCGAAGCCCAGGAGCTGGCGCCGGTGCTGGTGTTGGGGCTCAGCCCGGTGCTGGAGGAGGCGATGCCGTTTGCCGAGGTGCTGTGGTACAGCCTCGAGGCGGCGCGGTGCTACGAATCGTTGCTGGAGGAAGCCTGCTTGGAGGCTGATGTGCCGTTCCTGCCCCTGCTGGGCCACTTCCTCGATGATCCCCGCTGGGGGCAGTGCCTGGAGCCGGATGGCATCCATCTCAATGGCGAGGGCCATCGCCGCATTCACCAGGCCCTCGCCAGCTGGCCCGCCCTGCTGGAATGGGCCGGCCTAGCCTCGTTGGCCCTGGCGACACCCCTGGCTTGACGCCCCGGCGTGTCTGTTCCTGGCGAACCAAGGGGACTCCCCAGCTCGGGTGAATGTCAACCACTCGGTTGAGTGATCCGAGTCGAACCAGCGGCTGGTCACGGTGAGCGGACTGTCGTTGCCGCACGCCGATGCGCTGCCACAACCCCCTCCCCTCCCCGCCGATTCCGTTGGGCGCGGAGCGGCTCCCCTCCCCGGCTGGGGCCTCACGATCGAGTCGAGCCCGCTTCATTCCAGGCCGCCGTGGTGGCTGTTCGCCGGCCAAGGGCCAGGCCAGCGACGACCTCAAGCTTCGCAACCGCAGCTGGCTGGAGGCCTACGACCGCTGCCGCCACGCCCCGGAGGCCATCAGCCTGCGCAACCGCTTGGTGGAGCACAACCTGCCCTTGGTGGTGCGGGTGGCCGCCTCGCTGCACCACCACGACGGACTGCCCTTCGACGACATGGTCCAGGTGGGCAGCCTCGGGCTGATTCGCGCCATCGAGTCCTGGGATGGCCGCCGAGGCTCCAGCCTGAGCAGCTTCGCGGTTCCCTACATCCGTGGCGCGATCCAGCGGGAGATCCGCGATCGCCTCGCCTTGCTGCGGGTGCCCCGCCCCCTTTGGGATCTGCGCCAGCGCGCCAGCGCCCTGCA
This sequence comes from Cyanobium sp., assembly GCA_044234415.1. Lineage (GTDB taxonomy): Bacteria > Cyanobacteriota > Cyanobacteriia > PCC-6307 > Cyanobiaceae > Cyanobium. The sequence continues at coordinate 5,536 of JBIIIX010000156.1, read as the reverse complement.
GGAGCAAAGGCGCCGCCAGAACCGCCCGGCTCTCAGCCAGCCCCAACTGGCGGCGGCCTTGGCCTGTAGCCAGGAGCTGCTGGAGGAGAGCCAGGGGGTGGCCCAGCGGGCCACCCCTTGCAGCCTTGACGCGCCGCTGGCGGGGGGTGAACCCGGAGGCGCCAGCTGCCTGCTGGAGCTTCTCGCCGATCCCGCCAGCCAGCCGACCCGGGATCCGGATGGTGAGGCCTCGCGCCCTGAAAAACCTGAGCACGTTTGGCTGCGTCAGCAGCTGCTGCGCCTGGATCCGGCCGCCCGCGCCCTGCTGGAGGGGCGCGTGCTGGAGAGCTGCAGCTGGCCCGAGCTGGCGCGCCGCAGCGGCGTCAGCCAAGCCACGGCACGGCGCCGCGTGCAAGTGCTCCTGCGCCAACTGCGTCAGGCGGCGCAGGCCTGGAGGGGCGCTGAACCGGGCGCCATGCCCTGGCTCCAGGCGATTTGAGCCCGGTGCCGCGGCGCCAACGGCGAGCCTGGGATCGCCCGCCGTGGCCTGCGGGATGGCGGCAGGGTTAGCCGGGCGCTGCCGCCAGAGCCCACTGGGCCAGGATCGCCAGCACGGCGGCCAGGCCGGTCTGCAGTCCGTTCACCAGCTCATTGCTCAGCCAGCGCCAGCGCCGCTGGGCCGTGGCACCGATCAGGCTCTCCAGCAGCGTGGCCAGCAGGGCCACGGCGCTGGTGAGCAACCAGGCCCGCCAGTCCGCCAGCAGCCCGAGGGCCAGCATCAGCGCCGCCATCAGCGCCCCGCCCAGCAGGCTGGCCGCCGTGCCCTCCAGGCTCACGGCCCCCTCGGTGCCGGGCGGCACCGGCCGCAGGCTGGTGATCAACACGGTGCGGCGGCCCCAGCGCTTGCCGATCTCGCTGCCGAAGGTGTCCGCCAGCTTGGCGCTGAAGCTGGCGGCGAAGCCCAGGAGCAGCAGCGGCTGCCAGCTCTGCGGCGCCAAGGGCACGAGCATCGCCAGGACGCAGCCCACCAGGGCCGAACCCCAAACGTTTTCCGGCCCACGGCGACCACCGCGGGCCTCGGCCAGGCCCTGCGCTTGCTTGCGGCGCATCCCCAGGCGCGTCACCAGCGAGCCAGCGGCGAGATAGGCCACCACCGCCAGCCAGCCCCGGGCGCCCAGGCAGCCCCACAGCAGGGTGCCGAGCACACCGGCGTGGATCCAGCCGGCGCGGGTGAGCACGGGTGCCCGCTGGGCCAGGGCGATCAGCAGCAGATTCAGCCCCAGGGCCCCCAGCCAGTGGCCGAGATCCTGGGGTGGCAGCGGTAACAGCGAATCTGGGAAGAGCATGGCCAGTGGCGGGGGCTGTTCTGGGCGGGACAGTTGTTCTGAGCGGGGCAGCTGTTCTGGGTGAGGTGGCTGTTCTCGGTGAGGCAGCTGTTCTCGGTGAGGCAGCTGTTCTCGGTGAGGCAGCGGTTCTGGGCGGGGGCTGTTCTCTGCGGGGCGGCTGTTCTCGGCGGCCGGCTGTTCTCGGCGAGGTGGCTCTTCTCGGGCGGTGTGGCTGTTCTGGGCGGGGGCTGTGGCTGGGCTGTGCAGGGCTGGGCTGGGCTGTGACGCGCCTGGGCGATCCTCGCTGGAGTTGGGGTGGGCCTTGGCCGAGCAGGGTGCTGCTCGGTTGCGGGAGCTGGGTCGGTCAGGGCTCGCTGGAGCTGGGGTGGGCCTTGGCCGCCATGCCGCTGGTGTGCGGGCTGGGAGCTTGTGTTGCGACAGATCTAGGACCGCCGGTTTGGCGCGGGCCTGCGGCGGATAATCGCTCCACCCGTGAGCTCCCCAGGGCCATGCTGTTCAAGCGCAAGTTCTTCCTCGAGCTCGAGGCCGAGGACGGCAAGACCCCCGCGCCGCCAGCGATTGTGACTCCGATCGCGGCCAAGCCCGCCGCGGCGATCAAGCCTCGCCTTGTCGCCCCAACCGCCCAGCTCGCCGCCCCAACCGAAGCCCCCGCCGCGTCAGCTGTCCAGGAGGCTGCGCGGGCCGAGGCTGCCCCAGCTGCCGCCCCCCAAGCGCCAGGCCTCACCACCGCCGCGGCGATCGCCGCCGAACTCGCCGCCGACCTGGCCAACCGCCCGGCGCCCATCCAGGCCACCTTCGCGCCGGAGTTCCTCACCCCCGGGGCCAATCCGCTGCGCCGTCGCCGGGCTGGCGCTGATCTGGGTCGCTTCCGGGAGATGGCTGGCGGGATGCTGCGCAGCTGAGCGTTCGCCAGCTCACCAGCCGGGCCACCGCGGCAACCGCCGCGGTGGAGCAGCGCAGGATCGTGGGCCCCAGGCTCACGGCTAGCCAGCCCGCCCCTGTGGCGGCGGCCTCTTCGGCTTGGCTCCAGCCTCCCTCCGGGCCGATCGCCAAGCGGATGCTCTGGGGAAATACCTGCGGGCGAGCGCCGCTGAGCACGGTTTCCAGCTGGGGCAGCGCCTCCTGTCTGGTGGTGGCCAGCAGCCCCAGGCCCGCGGCGGGAACGCCGAGCCAGGCCACCGCTGGCCGCGGCTCTTCCAGCGTCGGCAGCCACAACCGCTCCGATTGCTCCACCGCCTCGCGCACAATCGCGCGCCAGCGCTCCCGCGGCAGCGGTTGGGGTTGGCAACGTTCCGCCAGCAGCGGTTGGAAGCCATCCACCCCCAGCTCGGTCGCCATGCGCCACACCAGATCCACCTCCCGGCGCGGCAGGGCAAGGGCCAGCTGAATCGGGCAGGCGCTGGCCGCCTGCCGCTGGCATTCCCCCGGCACCAGCCGCAGGCTGCCGTCTGCCTCCAGCTCCGCTGGACATAGCCCACCGACGCCGTCCACCAGGGCGATCGGCTCGCCAGGACGGCAACGCAGCACCCGGCGCAGGTAATGGCTCTCGGCGGGCTCGGGGTCCAAGCGTTCACCCCGGCTCAGGGCCGCCGCCAGGCGCTGCGGCGCGATCAGCAGCCGCCGCGGCTCACGGGCCATCGACCCCATGCAACGCCACCCGGAGGCCGACCAGGAGGCCGCGCTGAAACTCAGGCGCCGGCGCCGGCGCTGGCAAACAGGGCATCCTCAGGGTCCTCCACGGGCCAATCCTCGTTGACACCGCCGATCAGCAGCAGCTCGATTTCCACCACATCGCGGTCGAGCTGGTCGAGGGCATTCACCAGCACGTCTAGGGCGAGGGGGTCGCTGGTGCCGAGGTCGATCCAGCAGCGGGCCCATTCCCCCTGGTATTCCATCGCCGACATGTTGTGCATCAACGCCGGCAGGGCTTGGCTCGACTGGTCGGCATCCCAGCTGATCCAGCTGAGATCGGCGCCCGATTCGTGGGCCTGCAGGTTCTCGCCGTTGAAGCCGCCCAGCTTGCCGAGCACGAACCAGCTGTCGAAGACGCCCTCCACGTAATTGCGCTCTCCCGCCCCGGGGGGATGGGAGAAGCGCAACCAGATCCAGCAGTTGAAGGGGTCAACCTCGCGGAACTGGACCTCCATGGCGCTCGCTTCAGGGGCTGCTCTCCATCCCAGCATCCCGCCCCAGGGCCCCTGCGCTGTTCCGCTGTCACCCCAGCCTCCTCAACGCCAGTTCCAGCCCGCGGCCGTGATCCAGCCCTAGCCCCAGCCCTAGCCCCAGCCCTGCCCAAGTCAACGCCAAGCTGTGGCCTAACGATCGGCTGACCAAGCCGGCCATGCCCCCCAGCTGGCCCATGCCCCCCAGCAGGTCCGTGCCCCTGCATGCTGGACCCATGCTTGAGACTCGGGCACTTGGTTATCACCCCGCCACGGCGCCGCGGCCGCTGCTGGAGGGGCTGAATCTGCGCCTGCCGATTGGGGAGCCGGTGCTGGTGGCGGGGCGCAGCGGCAGCGGCAAAACCACCCTGCTGGAGCTTCTGGCTGGCCTGGCGGAACCGGATGCCGGCCAGATCCTTTGGAAGGGCGAACCCTGCTCGGCCCAGCGGCGCCGTTGGCTCTGCGGCCTGGTGTTCCAGTTTCCCGAACGCCACTTCCTCGGGCTGACGTTGGCCCAGGAGCTGCGGCTCGGCCACCGCCGCCTGGAGGCGGAGCGGATCGAGGCGGTGCTGGAGCGGGTGGGGCTGGCCGGCCTGCCGCCTGAGCAGGCGCCGGAACGGCTCAGCGGCGGCCAGCAGCGGCGCCTAGCCCTGGCGGTGCAGCTGCTGCGCGATCCCCAGGTGCTGCTCCTGGACGAGCCCACCGCCGGCCTCGACTGGGCCGTGCGCGACGAGGTGTTGCAGTTGTTGCTCGATCTGGCCAAGGAGCGGGCCTTGCTGGTGGTCACCCATGAGCCAGAGCTGTTCCAGGGCCGGGTGGCCCAGGCCTGGCGGCTGCAAGAGGGGCACTTGGAGCCCTTATCTACGATGTTGCCAGGATTGCGACCTTGATGGCCGATCGGATTCTGCGGGCCACCGCCGCGGAGGGTGGCATCCGCCTGGTGGCTGTCACCACCACCACCACCGTTCGCTATGCGCGCCAGCGCCATCAGCTCTCGTACCTCACGACGGCCCTATTGGGGCGGGCGATGACGGCGGGACTGCTGCTGGCCAGCTCGATGAAGGTGGCCCATGGCCGGGTCAATCTGCGCATCCAGTCCGATGGGCCGCTGCGGGGGCTGATGGTGGACGCGGGTCGCGATGGCACGGTGCGGGGCTATGTGGGCGACCCCGCCCTGGAGCTGGATCCGGTCACCGGCGACGACGGCAACCCCGGCTTTGATTTCGGCCGGGCCACTGGCACCGGCTATCTCCACGTGGTGCGAGACATCGGCGAGGGAGAACCGTTCAGCAGCACGGTGGAACTGGTGAGCGGCTGCATCGCTGAGGATGTGGCCTCTTACTTGCTCCACTCCGAGCAGACTCCTTCGGCGGTGTTTGTGGGCGAGCACATCGATCGCCAGAGCATCCGCTGTGCCGGAGGCCTGTTGGTGCAGGTGCTGCCCAAGGCGGCCCAAGAGCCGGCTCTGGTGGCGTTGCTGGAGGAGCGCTGCCGTGAGGTGCGCGATTTCAGCCGCAGCCTGCGCCACCATGCCGACAACTTGCAGGGCCTGCTGCGGGAGGTGTTCCCGGATCTTGATCCGCAGCCCCTGGAGACGGCCGGGGCCGGTACGCCGGTCTCCTTCCACTGCCCCTGTAGCCGGCGCCGCAGCGTTAACGCCCTGCGCCTGCTGGGCCGCGCTGAACTGCGCTCCATCCTCGAGGAGGACGGGCAGGCCGAGCTCACCTGCCATTTCTGCCAAGAGGTCTACACCGTGGCGGAGGAGGAGCTGCGTGAACTCATCGCCGACGACAGCCATGGCTAACGGGCATCAGCAGCGGCGCTCGATTCGCGAGCGATTCGGCGTGTGGCTGAAAGATCGCTGGCGTTGGGAGCGGGCCTTGCGCTCCAAGTCTCACCGCTATCTGCGGCTGTGTAACCGCCGCGAAGCTCTGCAACCGGCCCCGCACGGGGATGGCCAGGCCTGCCTCTGGACCTACACCTCACGGTTGCACGCCGCCATGGTTCAACCGGAGCTCGCCCGTCGCCTGTTGCGTCGCTGCCTGCAGG
>JBIIIX010000012.1:0-23524 GCA_044234415.1 Cyanobium sp. | reverse complement strand
CACAGGCGCATTGGCAGAGACGCATCGCCATCGCATCGTCCGGAGTTGCCATCGGATCACCGCCAAATCACCATCTCCACGTCCCGCCCTCGCAAGGGAGCCGCTCAAGGCGTGCGCCCCGCCGCGCCACTGCTGCTGGGCGCGACCGGCGGCGGCGGCGACAGCGGCCCGGCGGGCGACGGGGGGGTCGTCGCGGGTGCGGGGACGGGGCCGGGCGCCTGGAGCGGCAGAGCGACGCCAGCCTCGGGGGTGACCGTTTCCTGGCCGCCGGTGGGGCTGGCACCGGGCTGGGGCTGGGGCTCAAGCGGCACGATCCTGGCGTCGGGGGCTGGGTTGCTGGTGGAGGGCGGGGCGGCCGGGGGGGGATCCGCCCGCAGCGAAAGGCGGATCAACGCCGGCGCCACGCCTTCGTTGCTCACCAGCAGCTGCAGCGGCGACTGGGGCTGACCGGGCAGAGTCACCACCCGCAGGGGACCCTTGGCCTCCAGCTGCTTGCCCTCGGCATCGAACACAGTCATCTGCACCAACGGCGTGCCGTTCACGCCCAGGGCCAGGGAATGGCCGGGCGGCAGCTTGATCGGGAACAGGCGCACGCCGTTGGCGGGCACATCGGCGGAAACGATCTGGGCCACCCCAGAGCTGGCCACGATCGGGTCGACCCGCAGCCCCGACAGGGTCTGCTCGGCGGCGGCATACCAGAGCTGGCGGAAGGGTTCCGGCGGAATGCCCCTGCCGGAGCTGCCCGGCAGCAGGTTCTGGGCGTTGCCGCTCACCAGCTGTTCGAGCACCGCCGCGCTGATGCCCTGGTCGAGAAGGGTCTTGCGACTGCGCTCCCAATCCTCCGGCCCCAGGCGACCAAGCCGGCCGCGGATGGCCAGGGGCAGCTGCTCCACCCGCGCCAACCAGTCGTCGGCCAGCTCATTCCACACCTTGCGCAGCGGCGCATCCTCGGGGCTGGCGCTGGGCAGGCGGCCCTTCTGTTCCGGGTATTGGGCCAGCAGCGCGGCATCCACCAACCGCAAAAACCAGGCGCGGTCCACCTGCATCGCCCGCAGCCGGTTGAGCAGTTGCTGGCGCTGATCCACCTCCGAAGGGGGCAGGCTCGCGGTCTGGTCCTGCAGCCCGCTGAATTGCGGCGGCGCTTGGGGCGACTGGTCGCGGCCCAGCCACCACCAGCCCAGGGCGGTGCCGGCGATGGCTGAGAGCACAAGGGCGATCAGCACCGGCCACAAACCGCCTTCAGCCGCCTCCTCCCGTTCCACGTAAGCGGGCCGGGACTGGGGCGGCCACTCCTCCTGGTCCATGTCCAGCGCCGGGGACGCCTCGGGGACGCCTTCCGCGGCGGCCGCGCCGCCCGCTGGGCCATCCGCCTCGCTGGCGACCACGACCCCGGCGGCCGCGGCAGTCCCGGCGACCGCTGCGACACCCCCGTTCGCGGCAGCCTGGGGCGCCTCGGAACCCGGACGGTCCCCGAACCCAGCGGTGGGCACCTCTCCCGCAGCCTCAGGGGCCGAGCCCTCAAGGCCTCGCAGAGCCGCGGCCTCCGCCGCCGACACCTCCGCCGGCAGCAACGCCAAAGTGCGATCCGCCCGCGGCACCGGCCCGGTGCTGTCGGGCATGGGCAACTCCTGCAGGGCCTGCAATGCCTGGCTGGCGTTGCGGAAGCGCCGCTGTGGCTCGGCGCTCACCAAGCGGGCCAGCTGGGCCCGCATGCCGGGCTCCTGATCCAGCGCCGCCGGCCAACGCCAAGCCAGGCGCACCGGATCCACCAGGGCGCCGGGGTCATCGCCGCTGAGCAGCACCAAGGCCACAACCCCAAGGGCATAGAGATCCATCCAGGCCTGCACCGGCTCACCACGCAGCAACTCCGCTGGGGCATAGCCCGGGGTGGCGGCCAGGGGTGGGCCTGCGGCGTCAGGCCCTGCCAGCTCAGAGTCGTGATCTTGGGCCTGCAGACGCGCCAGGCCGAAATCGAGCAGCACCGGCAGGCCGTCGCTATCGCGCCGCAGCAAATTCGCCGGACAGAGGTCGCCGTGCACCAGGCCCTGACCGTGCAGGGCCACCAGCAACGGCAGCAGCTGGCGCAGCAACAGGAGCACCTCTCCAGCGCCGAACACCAGCTGGCGCTCACGGCGGGCCTCCAGCAACTCCTGATAGGTGCGGCCGTTCTGCCAGTCGCGAGCCAACCAAAGCTGATCCGCCTCGTGGATCGCCGCCCCGAACCGGGGGATCTGAGGATGGAGCACGCCCTGCAAGCGGCTCCAGATCAACCGGGCGCGCTCCTGATCCGGACCGGGGCCGATGCGGCGCAACACCGCCGGGGCCTCCCCGGCCAGCTGGTCGCGGGCCAGCCAGAGATCGCCCTGGTGGCCGCTGGAGGCGGGCGAAAGCAGGCGTTCAAGCCGGTAGCGCTCGCCGATGGTCTGGCCTGGGGCGATCGCGGTGTCGTTCATCGGGATTCCGCCACCGCGATGCGCTCGGGCTGACGCAAGCCGCGGCCGGCCAGCCAGGCCGCGTCGTACAGGCGCGAGCGGTAGCGATCGCCGCTGTCGCACAGCACCGTCACGATGCGATGGCCGGGGCCGAGGCGCCGGGCCGTCTGCACCGCCGCCGCCACATTGATCCCCACCGATCCACCCATGAACAGCCCTTCCCGCCAGAGCAACGCGTAGATGGTCTCAAGCGCAGCCTGGTCGTCAATGCGCTCAGCAGCATCGATGGGCGCATCGGCAAGATTGGCGGTCACCCGGCTGTTGCCGATGCCTTCGGTGATCGAGCTGCCCTCGGACCGCAGTTCCCCACGGGTGGCCCAGGCATGGAGGGCACTGCCATGGGGATCAGCCAGCACGCATTGGATCGCCGCGTCTCGCTCCTTGAGAAACAGCGCCACGCCGGCGTAGGTGCCGCCGGTGCCAGTGGCGGCCACCCAGGCGTCGAGCCGCCCCTGGCACTGCTCCCAGATCTCCACGGCGGTGGTGTCGTAGTGGGCCTGACGGTTGGCCAGGTTGTCGAACTGGTTGGCCCACACCGCTCCGGGCGTCTCCTCGGCGATGCGACCAGACAGCTTGACGTAGTTGTTGGGATCGCTGTACGGCACCGCAGGGACGGTGCGCACCTCGGCCCCGAGGCTGCGCAGCAGGCCGATCTTCTCCGCCGACTGGGTCTCGGGGATGACGATCAGGCAGCGGTAGCCCAGGGCATTGCAGAGGTGGGCCAGGCCGATGCCGGTGTTGCCGGCCGTGCCTTCCACCACCGTGCCGCCGGGCGCGAGGGCGCCGCTGGCTTCGGCGGCTCGGAGCATGCCGAGAGCGGCCCGGTCCTTGACGGAGCCGCCGGGGTTCATGAACTCCGCCTTGCCGAGGATCTCGCAGCCCGTCAATGCGCTGAGGTGGCGCAGCCGGATCAGGGGGGTATGACCCACCGCGGCCGCGAATCCCTCGCTGATCCCCACCGATCGTCCTCCCATCACGTCAGGTAGCCAGGCCTTGCGGTGGCGCGATCGTAGGGGCAGTTCCCGTGGGAAGCCGTTGTCCCAGGCTGTCTTTCAGCCATACGCATCGATCAAGGCCGCTGCCGCAGGCCGGAAGGCGCCTGGTGGTAGGCCAACGTCGAGGGGACCCCAGTCGCTGGTGCCGCCCACCATCAATCCCAGGCTGCGGCCTGAATCCGCAGCCGAATCCGCGGCCTGCGGCCGCAGGCCGCTGGAGCAGGCAGACTTGCCGCAGTCGCGTCAGCCGGGATGAGCAGGGAGGAGCAGCGCCAAGCGATGCGGGCCACCCGCGAAAATCTGATCGCTGAACTGGAGGAGCTCTACCTCCGCGCCTTCGACCGGATCGGCGACCAGAAGCTGGGGGAGGGGGCAATCGCCCGGCTCACCCAGTTGCTGCTGCGCTCCCGCGAGGCGGCGATCACGCCCTTGCGGCAGGAAATTGAGGCGCCTCTGATCACCAGCGCCCCGGGAACTGACGACGCCACCGCCACTGCCAGCTCCCCCGGCGCAAGCGCGCCATGAGCCGCAGCTGGCTGGACGAGCTTGAAGCCCAACTGGAGGAGCAGCTGGAGGGCTTCCTGCGGGCCAATCCGCGCCAGGAGGAGCTGCTGGCGGAACAGGAGGCCCGCGACCGACAGCTCAGCCTGCGCCAGGAGCGGCTGGTCTTGCAGCAGCAGGCGGAGATGAAGCGGCAGCGGCTGCTGGAGCTGGCGCGGGAGATTCGGCTTTGGCAGCAGCGCCGCGACAAGGCCAGCGCCGCTGGGGCCACGGATCTGGCCAAGAAGGCGGCGGCTCACCTGGCCGAGCTGATGGAGCGAGGTCGCGGCGACTGGCAAAGCCTGACGGTTCTGGGTCAGCGCTTCGCCAGCGTCGAGGCCGCCCTTGATGCCCTCAACAACCCGAGCGATCCGGCCCGGGCCGCCAGCGCCTCGGCGCCAGGGGGTGATGGCAGGACGTCCAGCCAGCCACCACCGGCCAACGCTAACCAGGGCGCCAACCCGGCCGCCTCCGGGTCCCCTAACCCGGAGGCGGCCAAACCACGGCAGGCCAACAGCGGGCCCAGCCCAGTCGACGCTGGGGCAGGCGCTGGGCCAGGGCCAGGCGCAGCGCCAGCCGGCGCAGGGGCAAGCCGGCGCGGGCCTGGCGCCGGCAATTCGGCCTCCGGCGCCCCGGGCAGCGGCCGGGCACCCGTGGATCCGGCGGTCGATCTGGAAGCGGCCTGGCACGCCTTCGCCACCCAGCAGGAGCTGGAGGAGCTGCGGCGTCGCGTCGGCTCCTGAGCGCCACATCTGGATTGATGGCCACCTGGCCCCTGCCGATCTGGGGCAGCCTGGCCGGATCCCACAGAACCGCCGGCGCAGCCCTGCCTAAGTTGCCGCTGATGCGAGGCCTCATGCCCCGGAGCGACCCTTCCGCCAGCCAGCCGCTCCGCGTGGTGCTCGCCAGCGTGGTGGGGCTGGCCTCGGGGTTGGCGCTGAGCCGCTCGCTGCCGTTGGTGCCCTCCACGTTGCTCACCACGTTGGTGCTGGCGGGTGGCGCTGGCGTCAGCCAACGGCTAAGGCAGGCCAGCCGCTGGTGGGGGCTGATCGGCTTCGCGGTCGGGGCCTTGGTCGGCACCGGCTGGGTGCTCAGCCTGGCGTTGAAGGAGCGGCAGCCGACCACGGCCTTGGGCCTGCGGGCCTTCACGGTGTTGTTGATGCTGGGCGCCGGCGCCATCGCCGGCCACGGCCTCGGCGGCCAGGGCGAGAGCGCTGGCGCTCGCATCGCGCCCCCTCTGGCTGGGCGGCGGCCGGCGGATCTGCTCAAGGCCGCCAGCGGCCTCACCGCCGGCGCCTTCGCGGCGTTGGTCACCCTCGCGTATGTGCACTCCGGCCTCGATGTCGCTCGCGCCTTCTCCAGCCGGATGAGCACCTCGCTGACCATCCTGGTGGTCTGCCTGGCGGCCCCCGGCTGGCTCAGCCACCAATGGCGCCAGCAGCGGCAGCAGCGCCGCCTCCTGCGGTCGCAACCCTTTGCCCACGCCACCAGCAGCAGCCATGCCCCTCGCTGACGAACTGGCCCGGCAGCGCAACCGCGACGCGGCGGAGCGCACCTTGATGGCCTGGATCCGCACCTGCCTGTCGTTGATCAGCTTCGGCTTCGGCCTCGACAAGATCGTTTCCGCCATCCGCAGCCAGGCGGCCGGCAGCCCAGCCCAAGGCCACTGGGGGGTGCAGTTGATCTCTCTGGCCTTCGTGGGCACCGGCGTGGTGGCGATGCTGGCCGCCACCGCGCAGCACAAACGCAACCTCAAGCGGCTGCTGCGCGACGACTTCACCTACCACGAAGCGGCCTCCATCGCCGAGGCCACCGCCTTGATGCTGAGCCTGATCGGCATGGCGGCCATCGTGCTCCTGCTGCTTGGCAGCTCCCGCTGATGAGCCTTTCCCCCGCCTTGGTCGTCGCGCCGGTCCTGTTCATCGTGATGCTGGCCTTGGGGCTGGGGCTGCGACCCCAGGCGCTGTTGCAGTGGCGCCACCGGCCGGCCCTGCCGCTGCGGGTGTTGCTGGGCTCTTGTGTGCTGGTGCCGTTGCTGGCGCTGCTGCTGCTGCACCTCAGCAAGGGCTGGCCGATCCCGCCGGCGGCTCGCTATGCCATCGCCTTGATGGGCCTGTGCCCCAGCGCCCCCTTGGCCCTGCGCAAGGCCGGCGCCAGCGGCGGCGATCGCCAGTTGGCGGCCCTGCTGCAGGTGAGCGCCGCCTTGATCGCCATCCTCAGCGTGCCGTTGCTGGCGATGGTGTTCCGCTCCTCGTTTGCCCTCGCGGGCTGGGAGATCCGGCCCGTGGATGTGGCCCTGCAGGTGGGCCAGGTGCAGGTGCTGCCGTTGCTGGCGGGCCTGCTGCTGCGCCACTGGCAGCCCCAACTGGCGGAACGGCTGGAGCGCCCCCTCAACCTCGTGGCCAATCTGCTGCTGCTGGGGGTGCTGGTGGTGCTGCTGTTGAAGGCGGGGCCGCTGCTGCTGGCCACACTGCCGCGGCACCCCGCCGGGTTGCTGGCGATGCTGGTGCTGATCGGCGCCTCCCAGCTGCTGGGGCGCCTGTTGGGGGGCTGGCAGGGGAGGGAGGGTGTGAGCACCGCGTTGGTCACGGCCATGCGCAACCCGGGCCTGGCCCTGGTGTTCGCCGGGCAGCACGGTGCCAACCTGCCGGGGCTGAAGCTGTGGATCCTGGCCTACGTGCTGGTCACCGTGCTGGCCGGCATCCCCCTGGCGCTGCAATCCCGCCAGCTGCGGCAGCCGTCCAGCCCATGAGCCACGCTCGCCACGCTGCATCGCCTCCCGGCCCACCTCCAGCACCCGGGCATGCTGGCCCTCGCCCGCGGCGCCGCCCCCCCTGGGCCCAGCGGCCCGGGCGGCGGCGCGGTTTGCAATGGCACTTGGAGCACGCCTTTGGGCTGCGCATGCTGCTGGCGCTGCTGCTGGCAGGCCTCCTACTCGGCGTGGTGAACCGCTGGGAGAACTGCCGCGACCGCGGCTTCCGGCAGGGCTGCCTGCAGAGCGACGCGGGGGGCATCGTCAGCGTGGCCAATGTGGAATCGCTGAGCATCGTCACGGCGGCGATGCTGTTTCTGCTGGAAAGAAACCAGCGCCGCCAGCGCGAAAACCGCGAGGCGATGGAGTTGATTCTCACCTGCCAACAGGCCGGGGCCAGGCTCAGCTTCGCCCGCAATGAGGCCATCGAACGGCTCAGCGCCCAGGGCATCTGGCTCGATGGCCTCGATCTCAGCGGGGCCCAGTTGGATCAGCTCTGGGTTCCCTACGCCCGTTGGCGTCAGGTGGTGTTGCACGGGGCCAGCCTGCGGGGAGCCTGCTTCCACGATGCCGATCTCCAGGGCAGCGACCTTGCCGGGGCCGACCTGAGCGGCGCGGATCTGCGCCATGCCGATCTGCGCGGCACCAAGCTGCAAGGGGCATTGCTGCGCAACGCCGATCTGGGCGGGGCCGACCTGCTTGAGGCCCAGCTCGATGGGGCCGACCTAGACGGGGCCAACCTGGAGGGGGCCAACCTGGAGGGGTGCCGCCGCGACGCCTGAACAGGTCGCGGCGATTGCGGCCAAGGCAGCCAGCTCAGCCGTTCTGCCGTCGGGCGTCCCGCAGCAGCTCCGAGGGGCGCAGTCCAAAGTGGCTGCTGAAATCGCGGCTGAACATGGAGAGATTGCGGAAGCCGTAGCGGGCGGCAATCTCACTGACGCTGTCGGTCGCGCCGGGCTGGAGCAGGGCCTGGCGCGCCTGCTCCAGCCGCTGGCGGCGCACCCATTGCATCGGGCCGCAGCCGAACCGCTGCTGAAACGCCAGTTGCAGGGAGCGGCGCGAGTAGCCGCTGCGCTGCTCCAGGGCGGTGAGCCGGATCGGTTCGGTGAGATGGGCCCGGACCCACTCAAGCAGCTCCTCGAAGTGGCGCTCCCGCAGGGCGCTGCGGGAGCGCCGGCCGTCGGCTTCGGCGGACACGGCCAGTTCGGGGCAGAAGAGCAGCGCCAGGGTGCGGTAGATGAGGTCGTCGATGGCCAGATGGCTCAATTCCGGACCCTCCTGCAGCAGGGGGTCGTCGAGCAGGGCGATCTCACGCCGCAACAACCGCAGCAACCGCTGCTGCCGGGCTTCGTCCATGGCGATCATCCTGGGGACCTCGAAGCGGCCGGCGAAGCGGCGCGGCGAGGCCCCCAAACCAGCGATGGCGACAGCGGCCTCACGCAGACGTCGGAGATCGAAATGGAAGGCCACACCGTTGAAATAATTCACGCTGTAGCGATATCCCAGACCCGGCGAGAAGAAGAGGGGCTGATCAGTATTGATATGCAGTTCCTGGCGACCCAGATGGTAGACGCCATCACCGGAACAGCAGAGATTGATCGAACCCACGCCCTCGCGGTCGTCCATGCTACCCTGAATCGGGCTAAGATAGCCGCAGCTGAAGGTCATATCGCCGGCGACGGCGCTGCTGGATCGATGCAGAAAACTGCGTTCGTAACCGGGCCGAGGGCCGAAGTCGAGCAGGGCGTAGTGCAGGGCCAGGCGACCGGCCAGCATCTCTGGATCCCGATCCACCTGGGCAAACTCATCATGAAAGAGCAGTGGCAACCTAGCAACGTGGTGAGCTTCGGTTGGAATCAACAACATGACGCGAGGCTTCGCTCTGACTGAACGATCGGTGAGGTTGGCTATGGAGCGATTCTAATCAGGTCTACAGGCGCCGAATAACAACAACCGACTTGCGTTTTCGGACAAGCAGTGCCTCTTTTTCGCCATGGCGCCGCCCATTTGGGAGCCGCCCATTCACCTACGCCATCAATCGGGGCGACGACGGGCCTCGCGCAGCAGTTCCGAAGGCCGCAGCCCGAAGTGGGACGCGAAGTCGCGGCTGAACATCGAGAGGCTGCTGAAACCGCAGCGGCTGGCGATGCTGCTGACGTTGTCATCGGGCTCTGGCTGCAACAGGGCCCGGCGAGCCTGCTCGAGCCGCTGGCGGCGAATCCACTGCATCGGCCCGCAGCCGAAGCGCTGCTGAAACGCCAACTGCAACGCTCGGCGTGAATAGCCGCTGCGCCGCTCCAGCACCGTGAGGCTGATCGACTCACCCAGGTGTGCGCGGATCCACTCCAGCAGTTCCTCGAACAGGCGCAGGCGCGCGCTGTCCTTGGCCCCGCTGGCACGCCCTTCATCCTCCCGGCCCAGATCCGGGCAGAAGACCATCACCAAGGTGCGATAGATCAGGTCGTCGATCGCCAGGTGGGCCAGTTCAGGCTGATCCAGCAGCGCCGGATCATCCAGCAGCGCCAGCTCCCGCCGGAACAGGCGCAGCAGCAGCTTGCGTCGATCCCCCTCCAGGGGGATCAGCTGCGGTGCTGCGAAACAGGCGGAAAACCGCCGCGGCGACATCGCCGGTCCAGCGATCGAGGCGGCGGTATCGCGCAGTCGGGCCATGTTCACCTGGAAGGCCAGGCCGTTGTAGTGGTCCACGCTGTAGCGATACTCCATGCCGGGCGAGAGCATCAGGGGTTGGGCCGGGCTGAGGCTCAGGTGGTGGCCATCCACCGTATAAACAGAGGAACCGACGCAGCAGAAGTTGATCAGGCCCACCCCAGGGGTTTCTCCGATGGTGCCGTGGATCGGGCTGGTGTAGCCGCAGGTCAGCGTCAGCTCTCCGGCGGCGGCGCTGACGAAGCGATGCAGGAAGGAGCGCCTGGAGCCCGGGCGCGGGCCGAAATCCAGCACGGTGTAATGCTCAGCCAAGCAACGGGCCAGCACCTCAGGATCACGCTCCTCCTGAGCCAACCCGTCATGGAACAGCAGCGGCGCGGCGGCGACGCTGGAATCCGGTTCTCGACTCACCGCCGCCCGCAATCGACCTCCCGATCCTCATAGCCCCCTTTTAGCGCGAGGAACTGAAGCCTCGTTCCGGGCTGGCCGCGGCCCGACAGCATCGGCAGCCCCACTGCGCGGATCATCAAAATGTGCGTTTCCCGCCAATTCCACTGGGCATCCCCTGGCCACAACCGCGCAGCTTCAGAACGACCGCGCTGTTTCAAGGATTGAAGCCGTGCTGGCGATGCTGGACGGACTGACACGATGCGGACATTCTGTGGACAGGACCTGACTCCCGACCCATGCCCAACGGAAAGCCCAACATCCTGATCCTTTGGGGGGATGACATCGGCCAAAGCAATCTGAGTTGCTACAGCCATGGCTTGATGGGGTACGAGACCCCCAACATCGACCGGGTGGCGAAGGAGGGGGCCAAGTTCATTCACTACTACGCCGAGCAGAGCTGCACCGCTGGCCGGGCCGCTTTCATCACCGGTCAGAGCGTGTTCCGCACCGGCCTCAGCAAGGTGGGCCTGCCCGGAGCCGAGCAGGGCTTCCGTGCCGAAGACCCCACCATCGCCGAGCTGCTCCAGCCCATGGGCTACCGCACCGGCCAGTTCGGCAAAAACCACTTCGGCGACCGCGACGAACACCTGCCGACGATGCACGGCTTCGATGAATTCTTCGGCAACCTATACCACCTCAACGCCGAGGAGGAACCCGAGCTGCGCGATTACCCGAAGCAGGACGACCCCGAGTTTCCCAACTTCCGCAAGCGCTTCGCTCCTCGCGGGGTGCTCCATTGCTGGGCCAACGACGATGGCACGCAACGGATCGAGAGCACCGGCCCGTTGACGCGCAAACGCATGGAAACGGCCGACGATGAGTTCCTGACGGAAGCCAAGCGCTTCATCCGCGATGCGGTGGCCTCAGGCGAGCCCTTCTTCGTGTGGTTTAACACCACCCACATGCACTTCCGCACCTACGCCAGGCCCCAGGATGTAGGCCGCAGCGGGCGCTGGCAGTCGCTCTATCACGACGTGATGATCTATCACGATGAATGCATCGGTGAGATGCTCAATCTCCTCGACGAATTGGGCATCAGCGACGACACGATCGTGATGTATGGCACCGACAACGGCCCGCATATGAACAGCTGGCCCGATGCCGGCATGACCCCCTTCCGCAGCGAGAAGAACACCAACTGGGAAGGGGCCTTCCGCGTGCCGGCCCTCGTGCGTTGGCCCGGCCACATCCCGGCAGGGACCAACATCACTGGCCTCTGCAGCCATCTCGACTGGCTGCCGACTCTGCTGGCCGCCGCCGGCGAACCGGCGATCAAGCAGAAGCTTCTCGATGGCTATTCGGTGGGCGAGAAAACCTTCCGGATCCATCTCGATGGCTACAACATGCTCGACTACTGGACGGGCAAGACCGACAGGAGTCCACGCCAGGAATTCTTTTACTTCTCGGACGACGGCGATCTGGTGGGCCTCCGCTACGACAACTGGAAGTTCGTGTTCCGTGAGCAGCGTGAGCAAGGCACCTGCCAGATCTGGGCCGAACCCTTCGTGGAACTGCGCGTGCCGAAAATCTTCAATTTGCTCACCGACCCCTACGAGCGGGCCGACATCACATCCAACACCTATTGGGACTGGATGTTTGATCACGTCTTCCTGATCGTGCCGGCCCAGGCCTATGTGGGCGACTTCCTCAAGACATTTGTGGCCTATCCGCCCAGGCAAAAGGCGGCCAGCTTCTCCCTGGAGCGGGTGATGGAGAAGCTGGAGCAGGCCGCCAGCGGCGCCGCCTGAGCCAGCGCCACCGCCTGCGCCAGCGCCACCGCCTGAGCCACCGCCACAGCACACGCCGCAGCACACCGGGACCATGGCGATCCGAACCCACCCCGCCCAGGCCATCCCTGCCCCGGGTCGCCCCCCCGCCCGGGACATGGTCTGGATCCCCGCGGGCCGCTTCCGCATGGGGGACGACCACCACTATCCGGAGGAAGCCCCGGCCCAGGAGGTGGACGTGGAGGGGTTCTGGATGGATCGGGCCCCGGTCACCAATGGCCAGTTCCTGAAGTTCGTCAAGGCGACGGGCCACCTCACCCTGGCCGAACGGCCCGCCGATCCCGCCGATTACCCCGGAGCGGAGCCCCAGCAGCTGCAGCCGGCCTCGATCGTGTTCGTGGCCCCCCGCCAGCCGGTGCCGCTGGACGACATCCACCGCTGGTGGCGGTACGTGCCGGGGGCGAACTGGCGCCACCCGGAGGGCCCGGGAAGTTCGATCAAGGGGCGGGAACGCCACCCGGTGGTGCACATCGCCTGCGCCGACGCCGAGGCGTACGCCCGTTGGGCCGGCAAGCGGCTGCCCACGGAGCGGGAATGGGAACGGGCCGCCCGGGGAGGGCTGGAGGGGAAGATCTACGCATGGGGGGATGAGCTGCATCCCGGCGGTCGCCCCCTGGCCAACACCTGGCAGGGCCCCTTCCCCCACCACAACACCTGTCTCGACGGCTTTGCCGGCACATCGCCCGTGGGGAGCTATCCAGCCAACCCCTACGGGCTCGTGGACATGATCGGCAACGTTTGGGAGTGGACGGCGGATTGGTACCGGAGCGGCCATCGTCCCGAAGCGGCCCTCAGCGGCGGCGATGGCGGCTGCTGCCAGGCCGGCGAACGGGCCCGCCAGGCCAGCGTCGACCCGCGGTCCGAGCACGGCCTGATCCCGCGTCGGGTGGTGAAGGGCGGCTCTTACCTCTGCGCCCCGGAGTATTGCCGCCGCTACCGCCCGGCGGCCCGCATGGCCCAGGGGATCGACACCTCAACGGGCCATCTTGGCTTTCGCTGCGTCGCCACAAGGTGCCAGCCATGAGCGGCCTGCCCCTGGCTCCCTCGCCGCAGGCCCCAACCACGAGCTGGAGGCTGGGCAACCTGAGCCTGAGCTTTGGGCCCCAGCCGCCGGACCAGCCGGCCGCGGCGGCGGCTGAGCTGCTCATCCCGGTGGGCCAGCCGCTGATCGTGCAGCAGGAGAACCTGCAACACATCCTCAGGCCGCCCTTGGGCCTGCTCTACTGGCCCAGCTCAGCGGCGCCGCTGCACACCTCAGCCTGGGAGGGGTGGCGGCTGGCCGTGGCGATCACGGCGCTGGAGCGGCGGGGGATCGAGCTCTCCCAGCATCGGCTCAGCCCCTCCCGGTTGCGCCAACGCCTGCAACGGGCCCTGACCCTGCAACCGCGCCCGGGAGCGGAGCGCGATCTGGCCGGGCTATTGCTGCAGCTGCTGCCGCTCTGCCGCAACCCTGGGCTGCTCGAGCCATTGGGCCTGGATCGTGCCATCGAACGGCTGCTTGTGCTGCTGCTCTGCGGCGACCTGCTGCGGGACGCCCAAGGCGCCGAGCAGGGCGAACAGGGCAGCCGACAACGAATTTTCGCGGACCTGCTGAGCTGGATCGGCGACCATCTGCACCAGCCCCTGCAGCTGCGCGACCTCGTGACCCAGAGCGGCTATTCCGAGCGCAGCCTGCGCAACTTCTTTCAGGAGCGCTTCGGCTGCGGTCCGATCCAGTGGATCCGCGGCCAGCGGCTGGAACGGGCCCGGGAGCAGCTGCTCCATCCCGAGGCTCAAGACAGCGTGTCCTCGATTGCGGCCTGCTTCGGTTACGGCCATCTCTCCCAGTTCAGCCGGGATTTCCAGGCCACCTACAGAGTGCGGCCTTCGGAGCTGTTGCGCGAGAGCCGGCGGAGCAAGCCTCCGGCTTGAAGCTGAGGTCGAGCCCTCCGCCTGGAGGCTCGCTCCGATCCCCCGCTCAGCCGGGGAGCGCAGGCGGAATCAGAAGAAGAACTTCACACCCAGCTCGACTCCGTTTTCGTCCAGGGTGAGGCCGTTGCTGGCCGCCCCATTGGACCAGCGCAGCCCCTGATAGCGCCAGGAGAGGTTGAGATCGGTGTTGTTGCCCACGGCATAGCCGAACCCCACCTGGGCATTGCCGCTGAGATCCTCGGCTCCGGCCAAGCCGAAGCCGCCGATGTCGCCGCGGGCAAACAGGCGCAGCCGGGGGGAAAGAAACAGCGACGCCTGGGTGCCAACCACCGGTTGGATCCAGGTGTGGTCCAGGCTGGCCAGCCGTTCCGGCCCCAGGCTGAACGGTCCATTGCGGGTGAGCTGGGCCCCCACATCCAGCCGGGCTTGCACCATGCGCATCCCGGCATACGGAACCACGCTCCAGCGGCCTGGGCGGCCGATCGCGACCTCGCGATCACCGAAACGCCAGCGCAACGCCAGGTCGTAGAAACCGTTGATGACGCTGAGGTCCGTATCCAGGTTCAGCAAACCTCGGGGACCGGATTTGGAGGGGCTGGCGCCAAGCTGGCTGTACAACACATCGACCATCAGCCCAAGGCGATCTTTTTCAACACTGCCTCGGAAGCTGAAGGCGGACTGCAACAGGTTGATCACCTGGCCAGGGCCGAGGGCGGCGTCGGTCTCGAGATCGCGAATCGTGGTGGTGGATTGGATCCAGGGCAGAAAGCCGTACAGCTCGAACGTGGCCGCCCAGGGGTTCGCTGCCGTTGGCACTAGCACTGGCATTGGCCCTGGAACTGGCATGGGCAGTGGCGTTACCGCCGCCGATGGAGTTGGCGCTGCGACTGCCATTGCCGCCGCCGCCGCATCCTCCGCCGCCGCCGCCTCCGCCGCTGAAGGAATGGGCGTTGCCGCTAGAGCTGTTGCTGGTGATGGCATTGCCGCGGGCTCCTTGCTCGCCTCCAGGGCGGCGACTGGCTGCGGGATCAGGGCAGCCCCCAGGACCAGTGCAAGCCCCAATCCCGAGGTGCTGGGGGGCGGGCCGGGGAAGTGAGCACTGGTGGCCATCCGTCACAACAATTTGGATGAGGCCAGTCTGTACAGACGCATGTGTTGATGGGAGCAACACCGTGATGGCGCTGTAATCCTTACCGAAATCATTTAATGCTGCGGCGCTTGTTCAGCAGGGGCTGGGGCCAACCCCGACCGGGGGCCGCAAAAACGGCGACCAGCCGTTCAATGCCACGGCGGCCCAACCTGGTCCCCATGCCCGATGGGGTTCACTTCGGATGGCAGGCGTCCTGATCATCGGGCTGGACCACCAGGCTGCGGCGATGGCCCGCCTTGGCGATCCCGCAACAGCCAGGATCCCGGGAAAAAACCAAGTTTCCAGCTTGCAAATCAAGATCAAAACAACATCGCCAGCGGCACAGGGCAACCGCAGATCAGCCAGTGAACTGGGACAGAAATCACCGGCCCACCCCTCGAAGGACCTTACAGGGTTGGCGTCGCTTCCCGCCGGCCGACCGCGACGACCCGGCCTAGCCCATACTCGCGCACGCTGTGCTCAGGCGTTTACAGAAAAGTGCATGATCAGCCAGGAAGCTTGCGGCTGGTGTTGCCTAGGCCACAAAACCCAGCGGTTCGATGCCGTGGCTCTCGCAACGTGAGCAAGCCATCGCGGCCGCCAGCCCCCCCCACCCCACACACAACACAAGTTCGCCGGGCCATCCTCACGCCGACCACGCCTCAGGAGGAAACGCCTGGTGGCCGGTGCCCCTTGCCAGCGCGGGCATGTGGGGGGCTCGGCCCGGACCAGACGGGACCAGCACCCCAGGGCGGCCGGCGCTGGGCCGATCCCGAAGGCGCCGCGGGGCGTGGTCGGGCCGGGGCGCCAGGCCAGGATATGACATATCTGTATGCATGTTTTGCATCAGAGCTAATCATCAGGCCTGCAGACACGGGTGTAGGGAGGGCGGAGGCGATGCAAATCCCGCATCATTTGCCAGAGTCCAGGCACGGTGACACAATCGCTGCAGAGTGATGTGGGCCCTTGGCTCCAGGCAGAGCTCAAGGCCAATCGGCCCTACGTCGGCACGTGCGCCAACGCCCTCCCAGCGACCTGGACATCGTTGACTTCTTGCAGATCTTTGGCAGCACCACCGGTTGTTCCAATTACCTCGGCATCTCCCAGAGCAGCTGCTCGCGCCGCTATCGCAGTTTTAGCGCCGAATTCAATCTCGGCATCGCCCGCGGCAACGGCGGCTATCGGGCCTCCAGCAACGGCGACATCCTTGACAGCCTGCGTCAGACAGCCCAGAAGCTGCGCCTGCAGCGGGGCCAGTTCCGGTATGTCCTGACCTGGCCCTGTGGCGAAATAGGCAACAATCTGCAACATCGTTTCCCCAATGCCTGCCCGATTCCGATTGCGCCGATGGGCTGCCACGAGCTGCTGACCCTGCTGGACCTGCGGCTGGTTGATCTCGTGATTTGTGGCCTCATGGAACTGCAGGGCCTGCTGCCCCAGCCCCTGACCGAGCTCGATGGGAAACGGCTCAGCCTCACCGCCACGGTGCATGCCCTGCCCCTGTGTCGCTGGGAGTTGCGGCTGATGGCCCATCACCAGCACCCTCTCGCCAAGCGCAACGATCTGCAGCCCCGCGACCTCCAGGCCTACCCCTCCCCCGCTCTGCCGCTGGGCGCCGCTCCCCATCTGATGCAGCAGCTCAGCCAGCGCGGCCTGGGCAACAGCTGCTCCCGGCTGGAGCTGCATAGCCTCAAGCACTGGGAGGCTGCCGCAGCCGACGGCCAGAGCCTCTCCTATGCCGCTCCCCACCAGCTGCAGCGCCTTAACCAGGAATTCGGGCTCCTGCCCTTGCCCCATCCTCTCGGCATCCACGAAACCCTGGCGCTGATCGCCCAGGCGGCGACTCTGCAGCTCGCCAATCCGATGCTGGAGCTGTTGCGGGCCAGCCTGCGCCAACACCCCCAGGCGGACTGCGACGGGATGGAGTGGCTGGGGAAAGATGATGCTGCGGCCGCGGCGGCCCAGAGCTCCCTGGCGCCTGCTTGACCCGCGCAGGCCACAGCCAGATGACACGCTGGAGAACAGCCGTGACCTCTCTCTGAATCAGGAAATCCTGCTGTTCAACCCTGCCGTGCCCCAGCCGGGTGCCCTGCGGGCGGTGCTCGCCTTTCCCAGCACCTACAGCATCGGCATCACCAGTCTCGGGTTCCAGGTGGTGTGGGCCACCCTGGCGCGGCGGCCGGATCTGGCGGTTCGGCGCCTGTTCACCGACCGGGCCGACCCCCCCCTCCCCCGGGGCCAACTCGATCTGTTCGGCATTTCCCTGAGCTGGGAACTGGATGGGCCCGTGCTGCTCGATCTGCTGGAGCAGCAGCGCATCCCGCTTTGGAGCGAGCAACGGGCCGACGACGATCCGATCGTGTTCGGCGGCGGGCCGGTGCTGACGGCCAACCCCGAACCGCTGGCGCCCTTTCTCGATGTGGTGCTGCTCGGCGATGGCGAACTGTTGTTACCAGCCTTCATCGACGCCCTGCAGGCCAGTCGCGGCGCCCCGCGCCCACAGCGACTGCGCCAACTGGCGACGCTGCCAGGTGTTTACGTGCCGTCTCTTTACGCCCCCCGCTACGCCAGCGATGGTTCGTTGCTGGCGGTGGAGCCGATCGAACCGCAACTGCCGGCCGCCATCGCCAAGCAAACCTGGCGCGGCAACACGCTCAGCCACTCCACCGTGATCACCCCGGAGGCGGCCTGGCCCTCGATTCACATGGTGGAGGTGGTGCGCAGCTGCCCGGAGCTCTGCCGCTTCTGCCTGGCCAGCTACCTCACCCTGCCATTCCGCACCGCCTCCCTCGACGACGGGCTCATCCCAGCGGTGGAGGCCGGACTGGCCGTCACCCAGCGGCTCGGCCTGCTGGGGGCATCGGTCACCCAGCACCCGCAGTTCAGCGAGCTGCTGGCCTGGCTGGATCAGGACCGGTTCGAGGGCACCCGCGTCAGCGTCAGCTCGGTGCGAGCGGCCACAGTCACCAACGCGCTCACCGGCATCCTGGCGAAGCGCGGCAGCAAATCGCTCACAATCGCGATCGAAAGTGGCAGCGACCGGATGCGCCAACTGGTGAACAAAAAGCTCGACCGCGAGGAAATCTTTGCCGCCTGCCGCCATGCCAAAGCAGGCGGACTCACCGGCCTCAAGCTCTACGGCATGGTGGGGCTACCCAGCGAAGAACTGGCGGATGTGGAGGCCACCGCCGCGCTGCTGCTGGACCTCAAGAAAGCCACCCCAGGCCTGAGGCTCAGCCTTGGCGTCAGCACCTTCGTGCCCAAGGCCCATACGCCGTTCCAGTGGCAGGGGCTGCGGCCGGAAGCGGAAGCCCGGCTGAAGCTGCTGGCCAAACGGCTTAACCCCAAGGGCATTGAGCTGCGGCCCGAAAGCTATGGCTGGAGCGTGATCCAGACCCTGTTCTCCCGCAGCGACCGGCGCCTGGCGAGGGTGCTGGCCCTGGCCCGCGGCCGGCACGGCAGCCTGGGGGGCTGGAAACGGGCGTACCGAGAGGCGCAAGCCAGCGGAGTGCTGGCGGAGGCGCCAGCGCTACCGCCACCCCCCGCCTGGGAGGAGGTGGTGCACGCCGACTGGCCGGAGGATCGCCCCCTGCCCTGGGATCACCTGCAGGGCCCCCTGCCCCGGGCCACCCTGGCGGCCCATCGCCGCGGCGCCTTCGCTGGCGGCGCCTTCTCTGGCGACGTTGAGGTCGACGCCGCCATGGCCAGCGAGAGTCCCGAGGCACCGGCGCCCCAGGCCGAAACGAACCCTTGAGAGAGCCAGGCCCCGGGCGGACGGTCTGAAGACAGCCGATGGGCAAGGCTCGCGAACAACCTGCTTCGAGACTTGTGGGAGCTTGGGGAGCCCAGCTGGCGCAGTCCCTGAGCCTGGCTCGCGAAGGGTTATTCAGAGCGTCCTCAGCGTTCCATTCCGCAGCGAAGAGCCCCGCGTCGCCCCGCCGGCGGCCAGGGAACCCAGAAGGCGGGGGAACTCAGGCGGCAGGGCCCAGGGCCGCGCCGCGGCTCGGGCCATCCTGATCAGCGGGCGCCGTGGGAGCGGGCGCCGCCGCGATGGCGCAGCGCAATCCGGCCAGCAGCACCCAGCCGGCCACATTGATGCGGCTGTTGTACAAGGGCAGATCGGTGCCATGCAGGCTGGTCAGCACCAGGGCCGCCGCCCACCAGGCCCGGTCGAACAGCCGCGGGCCGCTCGCCATGCCCCGGCGGGCCGCGATCACCAACAGCGCCAGCACCTGTCCCACCACCAGAATCGCCACGGGCAGCCCAAAGCTCACCGCCAGCTCGATCGGCAGGTTGTGGGGATGGCCATGCCAGACACCTCGGCGCAGCGGATAGATCACGCTGAAGGCGGCGGCGCCCCAGCCCAGCCAGGGCCGTTCGCGGATCAGCTCCAGGCAGAAGCCCCACTGACCCAGGCGGGTGGAGGCCAGCTGGCGGCTGGCGGCGTATTTCGCGTCGCTGAGCCGCCGCCAGATGTCATCCGGCACGATCAGCCGGGCGGGCCCCTGCAGGGCCAGAGGGACTCCCGGCAAACTCGCCAAGCTCAGCACCAGCAGCACCAGCAGCAGGGGCGGCAGCAGCAGCGGCCAGCTACCCGGCCCACTCACGATCGGCAGAGCCAGCAGCAGCGCGCCCCAGGCGTTGCGGGATTCGGAGCAATACACCGCCGCCAGGATGCCGAGCACGATCGCCAGCACGGTGGTCCGGGCGGGCCAACGCAGCCGGGGCTGGAACAGGCAGGCCAACGCCAACGGCCAGGCCAGTGCCAGCCAGGCGCCGGTGATGTTGGCGTAATCGAACAGGCCGGCCATGCGCCCCACCGGGCTACCGCCGGGGAGCATGTCCCAACGCATCAGGCCGGAAAAGAGCTCCCAGGGCCCCTGCCAGCCCCACCACATCTGGCCGAAACCGGTCACCACCACCGGCACCGTGCCGGCCACGAGCCACTGGGCCGAACGGCGCCGCGCCCCGGGACTGCTGAGATAAGCCTGATAGGCCCAAAACCCCACGAAGAAGGGCAGCCAGTTGGGCAGACCCACCCAGGCCAGCCAGCCGCTGTAGGCCTGGAACGCCCCCAGCAGCATCAGCAATGAGGCGGCCAGCAGGGGCCAGTTCCAGGGGTCTGATGTGAGCGGGCGCCGGCCGCGGAAGCCGAGGATCAGGGCAAACCCCAGCAGCACTTGGCCGAGCAGGGCGCTGCTCGCCAGCAGGAAGAGGCCCAGCTGAAACAGGCTCCAACCCAACGGATGGGCTGTGGCCGGACACTCGGAACGCAGCAGGCGGCCCAGCGGGGCGAGCGGCGGAAGGGGCATGGCGCGGGCCGGGGGATTCAATCAAACACAGCGGTTCGACCGCGATACACCATCACCTGCTGTCGCAGATGCAGCCGCACGGCCCGCGCCAGAGCCAGGCGCTCACTGTCCCGGCCCTTGCGGATGAGGGCATCCACCCGACTCAAGAACAGGCCTGCGCCGGCATCGGTGTGGTGGTCGGCGTGGCGGATGTTGCCGCCGTTGGCGGCCACCCAGCCGGACAGCTCGCTCACCAGACCGGAGCGGTCGGGGCAGATCACCCGCAGGATCGCCGTGGCATCTCCCATGGACGGCGGAAGGCAGACCACCATTGTCCAGGTTGGTCGGGCTCCAGGTTGACCGGGCTCCAGGTTGATCCAGCTTGAGGTGGATCCTGCGCGGCCAAGCGCCCTGGGCGAGGGCGGCACGCAGCCACCCGTTGGCTGGATTGCGAGGGGCAACAGAGCGGCGAATCGCGTCGAGCGGCGCGGGTAAAGTCAGGCCCGAACTCCCAGGTCTGCGCTGGCATGGCTCTTTCCACAGCATCGGCGAGCCCCTCCCGTTCATCCTTGGCCCCGGGCGGCTGGCTCACGCGCCTGTGGCGCTCGCTGGCCAGCCTCGCCCTGGTGCTGGCGCTTGGGCTGGGGCTAGCCGCCTGCGACGCCGGCAAGGCGGCCCCTAAGGGCCTGGCCCCCGAGGACGTGGCTTTCATCACCCGTCAGGCCGAAGGGTTCCTGGCCGCCCGCGACCGCTTGCCTGAACTGGCCAGCCTCGTCAACGAAAAGAACTGGGTGTTCACCCGCAACCTGATCCACGGTCCGATGCAGGAGGTGGGCCGTGAAATGCTCTACATCAACCAGCACCTGCTGCCGGCCGACCGCCCCGAGGCCGAGAAGCGAGCCGCCAAACTCAAAACGGCCCTGGCCGATCTCGATGAGGCCGCCCGCCTTCAAGATGGTGACGCCCTGCGGAAGGGCTACATCAAAGTGGCCAGTGGCTTTGGTCTGTATGCCCAGATCCTGCCGACCGAGGTGCAGACAGCGCTGAAGCAGTCCTAAACGATGCTCTGGATCGCCCGGTCCGCCGGCGGCGACTTCGCATTTGGCGGCGAGTTCGCAATCGGCAGCGACTTCGCAAACAAAGCGTGTGCCTGCCTTGATCGCGTTTTTCGCTCAGGCGGTTTTCCAGACCTTCCCCCAGCCGGCTGAACACCCACACCCCGCTCAATCTCACCACCCCTAGCCCAGCCTCCCGCGCGGTGATCGTTGTGGGAGCTGGGCTGGTTGGCTTGGCGACCGCCTGGTTGCTGCAGCGCCGCGGCCACGCCGTGCTGCTCGTGGAGGCTCCGCTGAGGGCACTCCCAGACGGCATCAGCGTGCGCAGCGGCAGCGCCGCAGCCCTAGGCCTGCTGATGGCCCAGGTCTTCCAGCGGGGCAGCGGTCGCGGCTGGAGAGTGCGCCAGCGCAGCCTGCGGCTCTGGCGGCAGTGGCGCCAGGAGCTGGCCCAACGGGGTCAGGCGATCCAGTGGCGGCCAGGGTTGCTGCTGCTGGCCGCCAGCGCCGAGGAGCAAAGCCGGCACGAGAGGCTGGTGCGCGAGCGCCGCGAGCAAGGGCTGCCGCTAGAACTTTGGGACGCCAGCCGCCTGGGCCGCCTCGAACCGGCAGTACCCCTGGGAGCCCTGGCCGCGCTCCACTCGCCTGAGGACGGCCAGCTCGATCCCGTCCAGGCGTTGGCGGCGCTCCGGGCCGATGGGCTGGCGGCGGGTTTGCGCTGCCTCAGCTCCCGGGTGTTGGGGTTGCGGGAAGCCGATGGGCGTGGCGGTGGCCCTTACGGCGGTGGCACGGGTGGCGGGCGCTGGCGGCTGCTGCTGGAGGATGGCCAAGAGCTGGCCACCGACTGGCTGGTGCTGGCGGCAGGCCTGGCCAGCGCCGAGCTGCTGCGCCCCCTCGGGCTGGAGCGGCCGCTGGAGCCTGTGCTGGGCCAGGCGCTGGAGCTGGAGCTGGCCGAACCGGCGTCCTGGCGGGGCTGGCCCGGGGTGGTGAGCTGGAAGGGCCTGCACCTGGTGCCCAGGCCGGACCGGGCCGGCGGCCGGCGGCTGTGGCTGGGGGCGACGGTGGAGCCGGGCACGGATCCAGGCGCCGCGGCCCTCGCCCAGCTGCGGAAGCTGGCGGGAGACGCGCCTGATTGGCTGGCCCGAGCCGAACTGCGCCAGCACTGGCTGGGGATCCGGGCCCGACCCCGAGATCGCCCCGCACCCCTGTTGGAACAGCCGCGGCCAGGGCTTCTGCTGGCCTGTGGACACAACCGCAATGGTGTGCTGCTCGCCCCGGTCAGCGCAGAATGGGCGTTAAGCCAAGTTGAGGAGAGGGTTGACCCATCGGGTTGGACACCCGCCAGCTGAGGCTCTACACCAACCCCTACGCGCTTGATGACCATGCTTGACGTTCCGACCCTCGATGCCCTCGACCTGATGCTCTGGTTGCAGAGCGGCGTCGAGGCAGCGCGGGTCAGTGACTGCGTGCCCAGCACCATCGTGCGCCGCGTTGAGCAAGCGCTCAAAACATTCGACCTGAAATTGCGCCGTTCGCGCAGCGGCTGGAGCGTGCGGGGCAACCTGCAGCTGATCTCCCTGGAGCGGGAGATCCATCAGCTCTACCGTTTCCAGAGCGGCGGTCCGCTGAGGCTGCATCTGCCCCGCTGGACCCAGCAGCTCCTCAACCAAGAGCTGCCGGCCCCGTGGCTCTGCCCACTCACGACGGAGCTCACCCCCTGCGGCGACCCACTCAGCCTGCTGCGCCAGCGGGTGATCGATGCCTGTGTGCTCACCCCCAGCCAGTGGCCCGGCGGCGGCAGCGCTGACAACGGCGACGCCGCCGGCAGCGACGACCTGCTCGGCATTGAGCTGTTCAGCAGCAACGTTCTGCTGTACGGCAACAGCAGCGATCCCGCCACACCGCTGCCGGACGACGTGCTGGACGCCTGTCGGCAGGGACGGGCCCATCTGCAGGTGCCCGATTTTCTGCCCTTGCCCTGCCAGGCGATGGTGCGCGAGCGCCTCAGCACCCTGGCCGGCGCCGCACCGGAGGCCGTGCCCACGGCGGCGGTACGGCGCGGCCAGACCTTGGACGTGACGTTCCTGACACCCGAGATGGCCACCCTGATGCCGGAGCTTCGGGCCCTGGCGATGCCGTTCGAGTGGCGCTACACCGAGCGGTTGGTGGTGCTGCGGGAACACGGGGAACGCCCAGCGATTCGGGAGCTACGCGAGTTTCTGCGACAGTCTGTGCCCGCCGAGGGCTTGCCGGCGCCGTCGCTGAGCTGAGCCGCGGGAGCGGCCAGCCAGACCTTGGGACAAGCTCAGGTTCCTGATGTACCCCAAGTCAGCAAGATTGCCATGGCGAACGTTGTTGCTCGCCGATTCCATTCAGGGCGATGGAGCTGGGGCTGTTGGCTTGCGGCCCATCAGAATGCAGGCTTGCCTTAGGGGTGCAAGCCAGCGTTCGGCTCATC
>JBIIIX010000387.1:0-2652 GCA_044234415.1 Cyanobium sp. | reverse complement strand
GTCGGCGCGCCATTGCTGGCCTTGCGCGTCACCGCCGCGGCGCCGGTCCGCCTGGAGCTGGTCTCAGACCTCAAGGCGATGGGCCTGCTGGCCCACAGGCTGCTGCTGGTGCTGGAGCCAGGCGCCGATCTGGAGGTGTTGCAGGTGCAGCGCAGCCGCACCGGCTCCCTCACCAGCCTGGTGCTGGAGGCCGAGCTGGCCCCTGGGGCCCGGCTGCACCATGGCCTGCTGGCCCTAGGACACCCTGACGCGGTGCTGCTGGCCCATCAGGCGATCCGCCAGGGGAGCGGCAGCGTGCTGGAGCTCAGCTCCGCCCTGGGCAGCTGGGGGCTGGCGCGGCTGGAGCCGCACGTGCTGCAGAGCGTCGGATCCGCCAGCACGCGCCTGCGGGGTTTGCACTGCCTGGCCGAAGGCTGCCTGGCCGATACCCACAGCCTGGTGCGCTTCGAAGGACCGGAAGGCAAGCTCGACCAGGTGCACAAAGTGGTCGTTGATGGCAATGGCCACAGCGTGTTTAACGGTGCTGTGCAGGTACCGCGCCAGGCCCAGCGCACCGAGGCCAGCCAGCTGAGCCGCGCCCTGCTCCTGTCGGATCGGGCCTGCGTGGACACCAAGCCGGAGCTGGCGATCGTGGCCGACGACGTGCGTTGCGCCCACGGCGCCACGATCAGCCGCCTGCGAGAGGATGAGCTCTTCTACCTGCGCAGCCGCGGCATCGACAACGCCACGGCCGCCCGGCTGCTGCTGCGGGGCTGGTGCGAGGAGGTGCTGCGCGCCCTGCCCGCCGCTGCGGCATCGTGGCAGCCACTGCAGCACCTGCTCGGCGAGGCTGGCACCCGATGACCCTCACCCCCCTGCCCAGCCCCAGCAGCGTCGCCGAGCCGACCAGTCCGGCCGATTCACCGGCCTCCAGCGACTCCAGCTCGCCAGGCTCCAGCCCAGCACCGCAGGATCTGGCGGCCCTCACCAGGCCCGACTTCCCCCTGCTGGCCCAAACCGCCTGCCTCGGCCAACCGCTGATCTATCTCGACTACGCCGCCACCAGCCAGAAACCTCGCCAGGTGCTGGAAGCCCTCCAGCAGTACTACGGCCATGACAACGCCAATGTGCACCGTGGCGCCCATCAGTTGAGCGCCCGCGCCACCGAAGGCTTCGAGCACGCCCGCGAGCGCGTGGCGAACTTCATTGGCGCCGCCGGACCGCGGGAGATTGTGTACACCCGTAACGCCAGCGAGGCGATCAATCTCGTGGCCCGCAGCTGGGGCGAAATCGCCCTCCGCCCTGGCGATGAAGTGCTGCTCACCACGATGGAGCACCACAGCAACCTGGTGCCGTGGCAGCTGTTAGCGGCCCGTTGCGGTTGCGTGCTGCGTCATGTGGGCCTCAGCGAGCATGGCGAGCTGGATCTGGAGGATCTGCGCGCCAAGCTCAACGAGCGCACGCGGCTGGTGAGCCTGGTGCACGTGAGCAACACCCTCGGCTGCCTCAATCCCATCGCTGAAGTGACGGCCCTGGCCCATGCGGCCGGCGCCCTGGTGCTGGTGGACGCCTGCCAGAGCCTGCCGCACCAGCCGATCGACGTGCGGCGGCTCGGCTGCGATTTCCTGGTGGGTTCCTCCCACAAGTTCTGCGGCCCCACAGGCATCGGCTTCCTCTGGGCTCGGGAATCCCTGCTCGAAGCCATGCCGCCGTTCCTGGGCGGCGGCGAAATGATCCAGGATGTGTTTCTCGATCACAGCACCTGGGCGGATCTGCCTCACAAGTTCGAGGCCGGCACGCCGGCGATCGGTGAGGCGATCGGCATGGGGGCCGCCATCGCTTACCTGCAAAACCTCGGGATGGAGCGCATCGCCGCCTGGGAGCAGCAGCTCACCCGCCAGTTGTTCGCGCGCCTGCGGGAGATTGAAGGCCTTCATGTGCTGGGGCCGGATCCCGATCGCCAACCCCACCGCGGCGCGTTGGCGGCCTTCCACGTGGAAGGCCTGCACGCCCACGACATCGCCGCCCTGCTCGATTCGGCTGGCATTTGCATTCGCAGCGGCCACCATTGCACCCAGCCCTTGCACCGCCACTACGGCCTCAGCGCCACGGCGCGCGCCAGCTTGGCCTTCACCACCACCCCCGAGGAGATCGACCGCTTCGCCGACGAGTTGCGGGGCACGATTGAGTTCCTGCGCCAGCACAGCTGAGCGCGGCGGGCTTCAGCCTCAGCCCCGCAAGCGTTGTGGCCCCGAGGTTGGCCGTGGTCCGGTGCTCGGGCGGAGTGCTCGGACCGGGCGGCGCTGGCGTCGGCGCGCAACGGTTGGCAGCTGGGATCGCGCGACGACTCAGGCAAGGCGAGGTGTTGGCGAGGGGCGTGCCCAGGCTGAGTCGCACGGTGGACGGGGAGGGATGGCGCAACAGGGGCCGCAGCAGAGGCAGGCCAGGGCCATCAGCTGAGATGTCCTGGTCGGGCAACCAGCTCAGCGGCACAACAGCGCCTGCACTGCACCAGCCCATCGCCGGACCGATCCGGCAGCAGGGGTGGTGATCGCTAGCCTGTCGGCCGATCCCCCGCCGGTGCGCGGCTGGACTCCAGGCCGGAATCCTCCAGGCCTCGCACCTACCCCGCAGCAGGAGCGAGGGCAAGGCGATGGGCCATCCTGGAACCCC
>JBIIIX010000256.1:0-4465 GCA_044234415.1 Cyanobium sp. | reverse complement strand
GCCAGCACAGCTGAGCGCGGCAGGCCCCAGCCTCAGCCCCGCAAGCGTTGTGGCCCCGAGGTTGGCCGTGGTCCGGTGCTCGGGCGGAGTGCTCGGACCGGGCGGCGCTGGCGTCGTTGTTGGCGTCGTCGAGAAGGGCTTTGCGGGCGGACGCCGATCCGCGGCTGGACTCCAGGCCGGAATCCTCCAGGCCGGAACGCTACAGGCCTCGCACCTACCCCGCAGCAGGAGCGAGGGCAAGGCGATGGGCCATCCTGGAACCCCAGCGAGGTCGGCTATGGCGACGCCCTCCACCGCCACCGCCGCCACCGCCGCTGCCCGCCGGATCGGGCGACTGCTCCTGCCGCTGCTGCTCCAGCCTCTGCTGTTGGCGGGCTGCGGGCGGGAGCCGGAATGGTCCGTCCGGACCCTGTCCGACCCGGGCCTGCCGCGGCAGAGCAGCGAGGCCCTGGCGCGATGCGCCGCCCAGCTGCGGTTGCCGCCGGAACTGGCCAGGCCCGCTGATCCCAGCAACTACGGCAGCCGCCAACCCCGCGACCTGTTCGGCCGAATGGTGCCGCACCGGCCCCAGCTGATCGTGCTGCACGAAACCGTGATCAGCGCCCCCGATACGGTGCGGTTGTTCGCCACACCCCACCCGCGCGACGAGGATCAGGCCAGCTACCACCTGTTGGTGGACCGCTCCGGCCGGCGCCTGCGGATCGTGCCGGATGCCGCCCGCGCCTTCGGGGCCGGCATGGCGGCCTTCGGGGAGTTCAGCGTGCGCATCCGCCCCACCTCGCTGGGCTCGTTGAACAATGTGGCGCTGCACCTGAGCCTGGAGAGCCCTGCCGATGGCCGCGGTGATGCCGACAGCCATTCCGGTTACACCCCGGCGCAGTACCGCGTCACGGCTGCTCAAGTGCTGCTCTGGCAGGCGGCCCATGGCATCCCCCTCAACCGGCTCACCACCCATGCCGCGGTGGACCGCAGCCGCAGCCGCTACGACCCGCGCAGCTTCCGCTGGGAGCGCTTTGTGCCCGCCTATCGCCAGGCGGCCAGGATCTGCGGCTTTGGGGCTTACGACACGGGGCGGGCCAACTGAACGGCGCCCTGCCGTGCCGTGACTTAAAGGGGCTGTACTGCTTGAATGCCTCGCTTCGCGGTGGGTCCGGATCCGTCTCGCTGCTCCAGTCCCGCCCCTCGTGACCCTTCGCCTTGCCCGTTCCCGACCATCACCGCCCCCGCGCCGTCGCCTCCGAACGACAGCGCCCCACCGCTCAACGCCGCCGCCGCCGGCCGTTGCGACACCTGGCCCAGGAAATCGGCCGCGGCTGGCAATGGGTGGTGTTCGTGTGCCAGATGCTGGGCCGGCTTGGCGGCCCGCGTCAGTGGTTGCGGGCCATGGCCACCACCTTGGGCCTGATGCGCCAGCGGCACGGCCGAGCCCTGCCCGAACTGCGCCATGAAGCTTGGTTTTACGACCAGCGGGACTTCCCGTTCACCCGGGTGCTGCAGCGCAGCTGGCCTCGCATCCTGGCGGAACTGCAGGCGCTGCGCTCGGGCGACTTCATCGCCTGGCCCGAGAAGTATCTCTACGAGGGCAAGGGCTGGGACACCTTCGGGCTGTTCGCCCTAGGGGTGCCGATCGCCCGCAACTGTGCGCTCTGCCCCGAAACCGCCGCCGCCCTGGGCCAAATTCCCGGGCTGGTCTCGGCTGGCTTTTCCTCCCTCGCCCCGGGTACCCATATCCAGCCCCACACCGGCTACCCGGATGGCCTGCTGCGCTGCCACCTCGGGCTGATCGTGCCGGAGCAGTGCGGTTTGCGCGTTGCTGATGAGGTGCGCCAGTGGCGCGAAGGCGACTGCCTCGTGTTTGACGACACGGCCGAACATGAAGCCTGGAACCGCAGTGACCGCACCCGCGTTGTGCTTCTGCTTGACTTTCGACCCCAAGCCAACGATCCGGGTCCGCCGGCAACTCGTTAAGGTTCGGCTTTGCAGCGTCTGAGGAGGTCGGCCTCGATGGCTCGGCGGCAACGGATCCGCAGAGCGGTTGGCGGACTGGCGCTGGCGTCAACGCTTTTGCTGGCCGCCTGCTCTGGCCCCGAAGCCTCGATCAGCGCCGAGGGGCGGGCACGCTGCCAGCGGCGGGCTGATCTCGAAGATTTTCAGCCGCTGCGTCCGCTGGTGTATCAGCACTGCCTCAGCGGCATCGAGGCCAAGCTGGCCGAGGAACGGCGTGAGGAAGGTCAACGCCGCCTCGAGCAACAACGCCAGCTCGATCTGGCCCTCAGCCGTTGCCGCCAGAAACAGGCGAAACTCCTGGCTGGCGTGCGGCAGCTGCGGCAGGCCGAACTGATGCTGGCCCGGCTGCGCTCCAGCCGAGAACCGGCCCTGCCGCAGCCGCCCAAACGGCTGAATGAGGAGGTGTTGGGGCGCTACACCCGCGAAGATGCGGAGCTGGATCGCCAACGCTTTCGCGACGCTGTCACCGCCTGGCAGCAGCAGCTGTCGGAGCGGCAGTCCCTGCGGCTCCAACGCCTGAACGCCATCGACGAGGCCCAATTGCGTCTGGATCGGGCGGCCCTGCGGGTGCGCCAGTTGCAACCGGATCTGTTGGCCAAGGGCATTGAGCTCGATCCCGACGTCGCCCGTCGGGTGCTGCGCTGTGATCCCCAAGAGCTGGCGGCAACCCTGCCGGATGCGATCCCCCCGCCCAGGAGGCCGGCGCCGGCGGCAGGGCTGAGCCGCCCCCTTGGTTCTGGCCTGCAACCCAGCCCCGTGGCACCCCCGCCCGGGCCGATCCCGGCCAGCCCGGGGGGTGCCAAGGCCGGTGTTCCGTCGCGGTGAACGGCGGCATGGGCCTGATCCACTCCCCAAGCGACAACACCAGGGCGCGGCAGCCCGCCCTGTTTCTGGTGGTGCTCGGGGGGCGCTCGGAGGGCTGCCTGATCGAACACCACGATGTGCGTCTGGTGGTGGGCACCTGCCTGAGGATGGCGGTGGTTTCGGCAAGCGACGCGTGAACATCGACGGCAGGCCCTGGCGCACGATCGGCCTGGAAGAGGATGGCCGCTCGATCTGGGTGATCGACCAGATCCAGCTGCCCCATCAGTTCCAAACCCGTCGGCTGGCCAGTTGCGCCGACGCCGCGGAGGCGATCGCCTCGATGGTGGTGCGCGGCGCACCGTTGATCGGCGTCACCGGTGCCTACGGACTGATGCTGGCGCTTCAGGAGGACCCCAGCGATGCGGCCCTGGCCAGGGCCTTTGCCGAATTGGAAGCCACCCGGCCCACGGCGGTGAATCTGCGTTGGGCCCTGGAGCGGCTGCGCGATCGGGTGGCGCCGCTGCCGCTGGAGCAACGGGCCGCCGCCGCCCAGGAGGAGGCGGGCGCCATCGCCGAGGAGGACGTGGCGATGTGTTCCGCCATCGGTGATCACGGCCTGGCGGTGTTCCGCCGCGTGCTGGAGCAGCGCCCTGCGGCGCGCCAAGGGGAGCCGCTGCGGGTGCTGACCCATTGCAATGCCGGCTGGTTGGGCACGGTGGACTGGGGCACGGCCCTGGCGCCGATCTACAAGGCCCACCGGGCCGGCTTGCCGCTGCAGGTGTGGGTGGACGAAACCCGCCCTCGCAACCAGGGGGCCAGCCTGACGGCCTACGAGCTCGGGCAGGAGGGCATCCCCCACACGGTGATCGTGGACAACGCCGGTGGCCACCTCATGCAGCACGGCCTGGTGGACGTGGTGATTGTCGGCACCGACCGCACCACCCGCCGCGGCGACGTGTGCAACAAGATCGGCACCTATCTCAAAGCCCTGGCCGCCCACGACAACGGCGTGCCGTTCTATGTGGCCTTGCCCTCCTCCACGATCGACTGGACCCTGGAGGATGGGGTGGCCGAAATCCCGATTGAGGCCCGCTCCGAGCGGGAGGTGACCCACATTCAGGGGCGCATCGCCACAGGGCCGGCGGCCGGATCACTGGCCACGGTGCAGCTCACCCCGGATGGCAGCGCGGCCTTCAACCCGGGCTTTGATGTCACCCCGGCGCGGCTGGTCAGCGGACTGATCACCGAGCGGGGCGTCGCGAGCGCCGATCCGAAGGCGCTGCGGGAGCTTTACGCCGGCGCCTGAGGCCAGGCACTCCGGCCACCCCCCCACGCCCCACGCCCCCAAGTCGCCAAGCCGCCAAGAGGTGGGAGGCCCCTGGCGCAGACGCTGCCGGCGCGCGCTGGGAGAGCGGCCGCTCCGCCGAGAGGGCGAGGCAACCGAACTCCAATCCCGCGGCCCCCACCCCAAATGCTTCACGATCTGTTATGATTTGAAAAGTTACGCAACCAACTGCGAACCATGACTGAAGCAACCCCCCGTTTCGGCTTCGTTGCCTTCGCGGAAACCTGGAATGGCCGCCTGGCCATGCTCGGTTTCGTGATCGGCCTCGCCACCGAGGTCCTCACCGGCCAAGGCATCCTTGCCCAGATC
>JBIIIX010000155.1:0-7152 GCA_044234415.1 Cyanobium sp. | reverse complement strand
CCGCTCCCGCTCGCGGGCATGGTCAGCGGCCGCCTCCGCTTCCAGTTCGGCTTTGGCCTTGCGCAGCACCTGGATGCGATCCTGCCGCCGCCGCAGCTCTATCGCTGCGCGGAAGCGCTTCGCGCTATGGGCAGCTCATCACCACGCTTGCCCTTGCCGAAACGCTGATTCTCCTGGCCATCGGTCAACGCGGCCTTGCGCGGCAACGCCGCGATCTCGGCTTCAAGTTGCGCCTCCGCCCGCTGCTTCGCAGAAGCCCTTCTGGCTAGAGCATCCGCTGATGGCTCATGGCCTTGTGCTTGGAGGCATTGGCCTACTTCTTTGGAGAAGACTTCGTCTCGATCTTGGTGCCATCCAACGCCACCGTTGCCAAGTTCACCAGACCCGCCATCTGGCACAGCCGCAGCACCTGCACAAACAAGTCGCTCAAGGCATCGAGGTGCACCCGGCGGCAATCACTTTAGACGCCAGTCTTCCGCGAAAGTGAGGTGGTTGCCCATCGGGACGACATCTGGCTGCTGCCCGCCTTGCGCGCGCACAACACCCCCGGGCTGAAAGGCTTTTGGCTGTCCCATGCGGCCAAGCGGGGACTGACTTTGCAACAGCATCAAAAAGATCGTTCACAGCGTCTCCGCTCAACTGGGGCTTCCCCTGCCCATCCCCATGCCAATGGATGGCGAGGGCGACCTCTCCGTAGGCCCCGACGACATCTGGCTGGAGCTCAGCATCCTGCGCTACCCGATCGACGCTTACGACCTTGAAGCGCAGCTGGGGACCACCATGATGAGACTGGCGGGGCGCTGCCTTGATCCCGCTTCGGCAGATCCAGGCCTGATCTCCAGCCGATCAGGCCCGCAGCGTCGCCCCGGTTCCCGCCGCCTCCGGTTCCCGTCGCCTGTGGATCCTCTGACCGTGATCGAGAGCATCGGGGGCTTGCTGTAAGAAAACGGGACCGGCTGAACAGTGCCAGGAAACTGCTTCGGACTGATCCAAGGGTGTCGACACCAGGACGTCGGAGCGCCATCGTGGGATCCATCAGAGTCGATGCGTAGCGGAATCTCAAGGCTTGACGAATCGCAAGGCTTGACACCGAGAAGGGATCCGTCGTCAAGCCACGATTCAGGACCCCAACCTCAGCTGTGCCGGCTTCGAGGGATTGTTGCCATCCAGTTGCCGTGAGCGGCGGTGGGTCGGCCGCGAATCGCCGCGCAAAAGGCCGCGGCCCTGGCGCACCAGGGTCGCACGCCATATCGTGCGCCCCATGCGCATA
Organism: Cyanobium sp.; assembly: GCA_044234415.1. Classification (GTDB taxonomy): domain Bacteria; phylum Cyanobacteriota; class Cyanobacteriia; order PCC-6307; family Cyanobiaceae; genus Cyanobium. The sequence continues at coordinate 5,882 of JBIIIX010000155.1, read as the reverse complement.
CTCGGCATCGATCCAGGCCTGGCGCGCGTCGGTTACGGCGTGATTGAGGTGTCCTCCGATTGCCGCGGTGCCGCTCAGGTCCCAGCCCAGCGCCTGCTCGATTGCGGCATGATCCGCACCGATCCCGGCCGCAGCGAAGGCGATCGCATGGTGGAGATCGCCTCCGACCTACGCCTGCTGATCCGCCGCTGGCAGCCCGATCTGGCGGCGGTGGAGAAGTTCTTCTTCTACCGCTCCAGCAACACCATCGCCGTGGTGCAGGCCCGCGGCGTGGTGCTGATGACCCTGGCGCGCTTCAGCATTCCGGTGGTGGAGTACCCGCCGATGCAGATCAAGTTGGCGGTCGCCGGCCACGGCCACGCCGAGAAACAGGACGTGCTGGAGGCGGTGATGCGCGAACTGGATCTGGAGCACCCGCCCCGCCCCGATGATGCCGCCGACGCCCTGGCCGTAGCCCTGACCGGCTGGTTCCAGCGTTGAGCGCCGCCGCCCAACCGCCCATCGGCCTTGGAGACAAGGTCTTGCATCACGCAGAGGGGTCGCCGCTGGGACAAGCGTCTCCTCGGCAGCAAGGCTCCCCAGGCAACTGGCATGGCCGTTGCCCAGCTAGCGGCACTTGAACAAGGATCGCCCTTGGAAATTGGTCGCCCATGGAACAAGAACCGCCGCTGCACTTGCTGGAGAAAGCCACGCTGAGGCGCCACTTCCGCCAGCTGCGCCGCCAGAGCCTGGCCAGCGCCAGCCCCGGCCTGCGCCAAAAGGCATTGGAGCAGCTGCCGCCGCTCCTGCCGGAGGGGCTCCGGCTTGGCCTCTACTGGCCCGTGGGCAGCGAGCCCGACCTGGAGCCCTTGGCCGCGGCGGGATTGGCCGAGCGGCTTCAGGGTCGGCTGGCCCTGCCCGCGGTGCTGCCGGCCAACCCGATGGCGGCCCCCAGCCAGGCGCTTGAGGGGGGAGCCCCCTTGCCGGGGACAGCCGTGCCTGGGACAGCCTTGCCGTTGACAGCTGTGCCGGGAACAGCCGTGGCGGGAGGAACCGCGCCGAGTGGAGCCCCACCATTTGGAAGCCCACCAATTGGGGCATCCCCGGCGAGGGCTCCAGCCCTGGATGAACGCCAGGCTGGGTTGCCCGAGCGCTTGGTTTACCTGCCTTGGCAGGGGGAGCGGCCCAGCGGCCTCGACGCCTGCGGCATTCCCGCGCCGCTGCCCCCGCCGGGAGCGTCCGTGGCGGGGCTCGCACCTGAGGTGATGGCAGCTGAGGTGCTGGCGCCTGAGGCGCTGGGGCTGCTGTTGGTGCCGGCCCTGGCGATCGATCGAGCCGGCATCCGCCTGGGCTCCGGCGGCGGCTGGTACGACCGGCTGCGGGCCGATCCGGCCTGGCGGGCGGTGCCGGCCTTGGCGGTGCTGCCGGCGGCCTGCGTTTGCGCCCAGCTCCCCCGCGACCCCTGGGATGTGCCCTTCGCCGGCTGGCTGGATGAGCGCGGCGTCACCTGGCTGGAAAAGGGCGGCTGAGCCGGAGGGGCCTCTCCTGGCGGCCTGTCGTGGGCGGTCCGTCGTGGCCGCGTCGCGCCGTCAACGGCTTGTGCCCAGCCCTGCCACAACCACTCCCCAGCGCCAATCTTCACAACATTGCAAGCTCGTTACGACTGGCCCGCAAGGCGGCCGGGCCGGCCGCGATTTGCCAGGATCGGCGCAGCTTTGTCCTGGCCCTTGGATCTGACGCCCCTCGAACGCAGCTCCCTGCCGTTGGCGTTCTCACGTCGTCAGGCCTCTGGCGCCATCGCCATTGCCGCCCAGCCCCCCACCGCCGCTGAACGGATCCTCGCGGCGGAGATGGCCGGCCGGGGTGAGAGCGATGACGCCTTGTCGATGATGGTGTCCTCGATCGCCCGGATGGTGCAGGCGGGCAAAACACGCGACAGTCGCTGGAAATCCACCTGAACCCCACCATGCTTCGCGCCGCCACCGCAGCCGCCAGCGCCACCAAAGCCACCACCACCACCGCAGTCGCCACTGCTGCCACCGCAGCTGCCATGGCCACTGCTGCCAACGCAGCCGCCATGGCCACAGCTGCGCTCGTTCTGCTGCTGCCACTGCAGGCCTGGCAGCCAGCCCGGGCCCACGCCATCCAATCGACCCTGGAACCGCTGCGGCAAGCCGCTTCCGCCGCCGGGCGCCCCCTGGGCACGGGCGACCTGCAGCTCAGCAGCGCGTTCTCCTCCGGTCTGCCCGCCAGCGACGCCGCCGTGAAGCTGGTGTCGCCCGATGGCGCCACCAGCATCGCCCTGGGCCGCACCGATGCCTCCGGACGGCTCAACATCAACCTTCCCGAGGGCTCCCACACCGGCTGGGAGGTGATGGTGGATGCGGGCCCCGGCCACCGCGACTATCTGGAGCTGCCCGGGACCGCTGGCGGCGCCCATGCCAACGCCAAACCTCTCACCCCCCTGTGGCATGACCTACGGGCCGCTTCGCCGCTGGCGGGCCTGTCACTCCTGGGTCTGCTGGCGATCTCCGGCGTGGGTCGCCAGCTGCTGCGGCGGCGTTGAACGGAGGCTCTGAACGGATGGCCAGTGGCAGTCCCGCGCTCGATCGCATCGTCGAGCGGCTGGCCGGCACCGCCGACCCCAAGCGGCGCTACGAATACGTGCTCTGGCTGGCCCGCAAGTTGGAGCCCTTCCCCGAGGAGCTGCGTCAGGACGCCTTCAAGGTGCGCGGCTGCGTGTCGCAGGTGTACGTGGTGGGCAGCCTGCGGGATGGGGGCCTGCATTGGCAGGGGGATTCCGATGCCGCCATCACCAAGGGCTTGCTGGCCCTGCTGATCGAGGCGATGGAGGGCCTGACCCCCCAACAGGCCTCGCTGATCGACCCATCCGTGCTGGCGGACACCGGCCTGCAGGCCAGCCTGACCCCCTCCCGCGCCAATGGCTTCCTCAACATCTTCCGCACGATGCAGGCCCAGGCCCGGGGGTTAGCGGCGCCAGGGCCTGCCGGCGAAGAGCCAAGCCGCGCCTCTCCTTAGGATCAGCTGTTACAAGATCCCCGTTCCATGGCCATCGGCGTCGGCTTGCTTGGACTGGGCACGGTGGGAGCCGGAGTCGCGGCGATCCTCACCAACCCCGCGGGGCGCCACCCGTTGGTGGCCAGCCTGGCCGTGCGGCGCGTGGCCGTGCGGGATCTCAGCCGCCCCCGGCCCCTGGAGCTGCCGCCTGGGGTGGTGGGCAACGACCCGGAGGCCGTGGTGGATGACCCCGGCGTCGACATTGTGGTGGAGGTGATGGGGGGCTTGGAGCCGGCCCGCTCGCTGATCCTGCGCGCCATCGCGGCCGGCAAGTCGGTGGTGACCGCCAACAAGGCCGTGATCGCCCGCCATGGCGAGGAGATCGCCAGCGCCGCCGCCGCCCGGGGGGTGTATGTGTTGATCGAGGCGGCCGTGGGCGGAGGCATCCCGATCATCGAGCCGCTCAAGCAATCCCTGGGTGCCAACCGCATCCGCCGGGTGAGCGGCATCATCAATGGCACCACCAACTACATCCTCACCCGCATGGCGGACGAGGGGGCCGCCTACGCCGAGGTGCTGGCCGACGCCCAGCGGTTGGGCTACGCCGAAGCCGATCCCGCCGCCGATGTGCAAGGCGGCGACGCGGCCGACAAGATCGCCATCCTGGCGGGCCTCGCCTACGGCGGTCCCGTGCCCCGGGCCGGCATTGCCTGCGAGGGGATCGACCGCCTTGAGGCCCGCGATATCGACTACGCCGCCCGCCTGGGCTATGTGGTGAAGCTGCTAGCGGTGGCGGAACGGGTCGAGCTGGACGGGAGCGATGGCGCTGGCGTTCGTGTTGGTGATGGCGTTGGTGATGGCGGATCGGCGAGCGGGGCCCCAGCCAGCCACTCCGGCCCCCCCGAGCAGCCGCTGGATGTGCGCGTCCATCCCACCCTGTTGCCGCGTCAGCACCCCTTGGCCGGGGTGAACGGCGTCAACAACGCCATCCTCGTGGAGGGGGAGCCGGTGGGGCAGGTGATGTTCTACGGCCCCGGCGCCGGGGCGGGCCCCACCGCCTCCGCCGTGGTGGCCGACATTCTCAACATCGCCGGCATCCGGCAGGTGGGAGACGGTGGCCTCGATCCGCTGCTGGCCGCCAGCAGCTGGCAGCGCTGTCGCCTGGTGGACCCGGCCGTCACGCGCCATCGCAACTATGTGCGTCTGCTGACGCGTGATGCGCCCGGCGTGATCGGCCACATCGGCACCTGCTTTGGCCAGGCCGGCGTGTCGATCCAGTCGATCGTGCAGTACGAGGGCTGCGAGGGCGCCGCTTACGCCCGGGCGGATGGGGCCGGCGCCGAGATCGTGGTGATCACCCATGAGGTGAGGGAATCCAGCTTCCGCCAGGCCCTGGCCGCCATCGGTGCCCTGCGCGAAGTGGACACCATCGCCGCCTGCCTGCGCACCCTCTGAGCGATCAGCAATTCGGTCTGAGCGATCAGCAATTCGGTCTGAGCGATCAGCAATTCGGATGGCCGCCCCTGGCGAGGGGTCAAGCTGATGGTGCAGATTGGAAGTAAATCTGAAGCCCCCCGTGGGACGCCCCGTTTCGATCTCCCCACGCTCCTGTCCACCGGTTCTCCCCGAACATTTCCTCCGGCGCCGAGCCCAGATCGTGGGCGCCACCACCCCATTTCTGTCTCGCCTTCTGTCTCGCCCCGTTGCCTGCGCCTCATGACCAGCGGAACCGCCGCCCGGCTTCACCAGGGAGATTGCATCCATCTCGCCGGTGATCCCAGCAGCCAAGACCAGCTGTATCAGGTGATCGGCCTCGATCCCCACCACGACCGCTGCTGGCTGCGGCGCTGGCCCCTGGCCCGCCATGGATCCCCGGTTTTTGAGATGTCATTGCGGCAGGTGCAGGCCCGTGGCCACCGCCGCCACCTCCCCGGCAGCCTGGCCCACGCCGGACTGGCTGAACCGTTGGGCTGAGCGAGGGGTCGCTGGCACCGTCCGCAGCGGGGCGCAGCCGTCCACATCGGGGCGCAGCCGTCCGCAGCAGGGAGCGGCGGGGCGCGGCGGGGCCTGCCCCTCGGGGCAACGTCGGCCCCTGGGCCCTTGCCCCTCAAGGAGTCCCCACCGCGCTTGCGGCGGCGGCCTTCACCAGAGCCTCGCCAGGCCCTCGCCAGTCCGTCGCTCGCGCCCTTGAATAGGCGCCATTCGTTTGCTTCGCTTGCCGGCGTCGCTCCTGGGCCGCTTGCTTCCGCCCCGCCCGCCGCGGCCGGCTCTGCCGCCGCCCTGCCTTCCGCCGATGACAGCCCTTCAGGCCCCAGGCCCTGAGGGAATCTCGGCGCAGCAGCCCGTGGATGGGGCCAGCGGCGCCCAGTCCTGCAGCAGTCGGCCCAGCAAAAGCCTCTCCAGCAGCAGGCTTGCCAGGATCGACCGTGCCCGCCGGCCGGGCGTCCTGTTGAGCCTGTTGCCCTTGGCCCTGGTGGTGGGGGGGGGCTTGAGCGGCTGCCAGCCGCCGCGCCAGGGCTCAGCCCTGGTGATCGCCAGCAGCGGCCGGGTCGAATCCCTCGATCCCGCCCAAGCCTCCAAGCTGGGCGAGATGCAGCTGCTCAGCGCCCTCGGCGATCCGCTGTACGCCATCGACGCCTCCGGCCAGCTACGACCCCGCCTGGCCACCGCCCTGCCCCAGCTCAGCGGCGATGGCCTGCGGGCCCGCATCCCCCTGCGCCGCGATGTGCGCTTCCACGACGGCAGCCGCTTCGACGCCGCGGCGATGGTGTTCTCGCTGGAGCGCTTCAAGGCGATCGGCACCCTCGGCTACCAGTTGGGCGATCGGGTCAAGGCGATCCGAGCCGTCGACCCCTACACCCTGGAGCTGGAGCTGAAGCAACCCT
>JBIIIX010000154.1:0-7171 GCA_044234415.1 Cyanobium sp. | reverse complement strand
CTTGCTGGCTACTCTCTTGCTTGCTTGCTTGCTTGCTTGCTTGCTTGCTTGCTTGCTTCGTTGCTGGCTGGCCGGCTGGCTGGATCGGCCTCGTCCTCAGGTTCAGCCTGGTGATCGGCCGCTTGGGTCTGCGCTGGTCCGTTCTGGTCCCCGGCCTGCCGCGGCCCCTGACGAGCTTGCCACGGCATTGGTGCAGCAGGGATACCCAGGGTTGCGATCAGCCCTTCGGACATGAGTGATCCTTGATCAGCACAACACAATCAAACTCATTTTTCTGTTGGCCCAGACCATTGATCTTGATCCTTGCGCGCGGCTTGTTTGCCGCCCTTTACTCCGCCAAAGTTATGGCTGGGTTTCAAGGCATCGCCAATCAGGTTGGCGTGATCTGGGCCGCGGTTGTGACTGTTGCCGCGATGGAAAATCGCATGAACCTGCTTTTGATTGTCGCTTCCCGGGTACTGACGTGACTGCAACCTCCTCAACCTCCGTTCGGCTCGACGGCGCCGTTGGCCATGGCCATCAGCCATGCGCCTAGTGCGCTGGTTCCATTGTTGCCAGGGCAGAGAGCGCAGTGGAAGCCAGGCCCCATTTCTTTTCGGGGTTCTGCCCCAAAGACGATATCGGCAAGAGCTTGCTGCTCCAAGCTCGCTTTCGCCAGGGGAATTGCGACTTGGCAGTCTGTTTCGGTCGCGAGGGCGTACAGAGACGAACTGGTTCGTTCCCAGATCGTGGGGGGAAGAGCCCTACTCCTTGGCAAGGGTCAAATCCGCCTCGCCATGCTAGGTTAATCCCATCCGCATCATAGCAGATGAAATTTGCCTCGATGACTGTCCCGCCACCGCCGGCTGGACCTTTGGATTGGAACGAGGAAGGGGTGGTCTTGCTGCCGAATTTTATGCCGTCCAATCTGATGGATGAGTATGAAGCTTGCTGGCTGGCTAACAATTCTGAGAGGCCAGGCGGCTGGCCGGACTGCACCCCTTACCGCCGTCACCCCGAGCTCTTTGCGATGGCAACCTATGGGCCGCTTGCCGAGGAATTGGAAAAACTGCTGGGCGAGCCTGCCGGTGTGCATCTGAATCCCACTGGCTGGGTTTCGACGGAGCGCAACTGGCATCAAGACAGTTATCTTAATCCGGCGTTGGTGGGTGATTACTACGCGGCTGTATGGATTGCGCTTCAGGATGTTCATCCCGATTCCGGCCCCTTCCAATACTTTTCTGGATCGCATCGTTGGCCGCAGGTTACCAATGAGAAGATCCTTGAGGCGCTGGAGCCCGAAGAGCGTGATGAGTACTGGCCGAAGTACTCCGAGCGATTGCTGACACCCATGTTCGAGCAATACATTGCCGATCAAGCGGTTGAACCTGTCTCCCACCTGCCGAAACGGGGTGATGTGTTGATTTGGCATGGCCGCTTGCTGCATCGCGGCTCAGCCCCCAAAATCCCCCAGATGGAGCGTCGGGCGCTGATCATGCACTATTCCGGCATCCAGCATCGACAGGACATGCCCGCCGCGGAACAAAGTGCCTACGGAGGCTGGTATTTTCCGCTCTGATCTGGCTGCCATGCCGCGGGAGGCATGAGCCGCCCGCTGGTGTGCGGCTTCAGCAAACGTTGTGCTGTCTTGAGCCTTGCCTGGCCTCTTGCCCTGCGCCGGCCCGTGCCTTGAGCCGTGTGTCGGCCTGGGGCGTGTGCCGGCCTGAGGCGTGCCCGGGCCGGCGCTGTAAGCCGTTCGAGTTATCGCACATGAATGCCTTCATCTGCCGGACGCTGGTTGGTTTGCCGATCTCTCCCTGGTGGTGCGAACGGAGACGTTGCCAAGCCAGCATTTCAGATCCTCCCATCTCCAGCTCGTTCGAATGGCTGCCGAGGTTCAGCTGCTGGGCGATTGGCTGAACCTCATCCAGCATCCCCTAAGCCACTGTGCTTCGATCACCTCAGAATGGCGGAATCTGTGGGCGGCTGCCCGATCCCAGCAGCCGACTTGCCAGGAAAGAGCGCATCGCGACCGCAGCCCGAAGCTCCAACTAGGTCTATGTCAAACGACCATCCTTTCGCCGAAGCATGGGGCTAGAGGATGTCAGCACCCTGCAAAGCCCAGTGGAGGCCACCCCTCACCCAAACGCTCCAGTCGTCGTCGCCAGCGAGTTTGGCCATGGGGAAGCCCTAGCCTCCACGTCAGCAGGACCTGGTCTGCTCGCAAACACGCCGCAACGGCTTGAGCAAGGCGATCGCAATCCAGCAGGCGCGGCAAACTGGCCTCGCTATGCTAAGCCTATCTGCAGAGGCGATTGTGAACATGAATATTGCAACTGCGATCAGGCGCAGCTTCCTGGTTGCAAATGTGATACTTGTGCTCACACCTTTCGACGCCGTGGCTCAGTCTGTCTCCGAAAAGCAACAGCCGACCGGGGAAGACTCTAGCCGCCCAACCGTGACGCTCACCGCACAAGAAGCTTATAAAATTGAACTCAATGCCAAAAAGGTTGTTGCTCCTTATTGCCAGGCAAAACGTGAAGGAAAGAGCAGCTCCGAGGCCTTCGATCGCGTTTTGTCGCGAGTGCAATATGTTCCGGAGATACCCATGACAACGCAGCAGGCAAGGATTTTTGACTTCTTGAAATCAGAGATTGCCAAATGCGGGGCTCTTTCCCAGGCTGCAGCGATTAGCCTGGGTTGTGGCGCGCTCACGCAGCGGCAAATGGTGCTGATTGCACGGGGTAAGTTTGTAAGAGTCTGGCGCGGCGACTGTCTGATGATCTTCAACGGCAGCAGATGATCCATGCTTGCGCCGCGCCGCTCGGCACCGCGCCGCTCGCCCGCTGATTGCTCCCAGTGGGGGTTCCATCGCTCCCGGTGGCGATATCCCCGCCCTCGCTTCAGCCTCCGTAGCGACTGCGGAAAATGCTCTCCTGGTGGCGGTCACAGCGGCAGCGATGGTTGCGGTAGCAGTGGCAGTGGCAGTGGCAGCGGCAGTAGCAGTAGCAGTGGCAGTAGCAGTGGTCGGAGGTGAACCTGTCGCACCGTGGCAGTGGGCTTCCAGGGAGCGAAGTGGCACGGCTGGACGCCAGTCGCTTAGGGGCTGTTCACGCTGCAGGCCACCATCCTGGCCGAGACTTGTCGCCTTGGGGAGCGTTCGGTGCCCTGCGCGGCGGTCCCTATCCCTCAGCCGCATCAGGGGTTGGGCCTGATCCACCTGACCACATGAGACGCGAAGGTTTCCTCGCCCTAGCCGCCTGGCGGAGGCAGCTTTTCGCCAGGCCCCTCGCCGTTGAGATGCCCGCACCGCTGACTGCAATCTCAACCTGGTAACGGACCGATGAGCCGCCTCAGGCTCCGAACCACTGGCGATACCACTGGGCCATCTGCTCGATCTCCTGGGTCTGAACCCGCACCATTGCCGCCTCCAGCGCCCGCAACTCGAGGTGCTGGCTGTTCCATTCGGCGTGGGCCGCCATCATCACGCCCATGCGGTGATGGGGAATCATCTGCTCGATGAAGGAGCGATCGAAATCGGGCGCCGTCTTCAACGCTTCAAGGCTGGTGGCCATCCCTGGCATGCCCCAGCCCATCCCCATCCCTTCCCCCCGGCCCATGCCAGGCCCCATGGCCATGCCGGGGCCTATGCCCATGCCGGGCCCCATGCCCATGCCGGGGCCCAGGCCCGGGCCAGCGGCAACGTTCCAGGCCGGCACCTCCGCGCCGTACCACTGCCGGTACCACTGCCGCATCTGGGCGATCTCGCGGCTCTGGCTGCTGATGATCCGCTCGGCCAAGGCCTTGATCTCGGGCCGCCGGGCCCGCTTGAGGGCCAGCTCCGACATGGCGATCGCCCCCTGGTGATGCGGAATCATCATCACGATGAAGCGGGCATCGGCGGAGCGCTGGCCTTGCCCCCCAGGACCCCACCCCACGCCAGGCGCGGCAGCCTGGCTGGGGGTGACCAGGGGATTGGTGTTGCCCTGGGTTGCCGGGCTGGGCGACGGCAGTTGCGCGGCCGCCGCGTTGACAGACAGCAGCAGCGTTGTGGCTGCCGTGGCGACGCCGGCCCAGGCCCTTTGGCATCGGCCGATGGGCCTTTCGCATCGGCCGATGGCCTTCTGGCTTCGGCCGATGTGATCGATGCGCAACGCCATTGGACACCTCTCCACGGGGCTCTCTCCAGCCTGGTCACGGTTCTGCCTCCCGTTCACTTCGGCCATGCCGGCAACCCGCAACCCGCAAGCCGCAACCCCACGCAGCGGCAAGACAAGGCTTCAGCCCGAGGGGCCTCTCGCCGTTTCACCCCAGGGCATGCTTGAGCGAAACCAGGCCGAACACCAGGAACAGGCCGCCGCTGAGCCGGTAGAGCAGCTTTTCGCTGATCCGGCCGCCGATCCACCTGCCGGCACCCACCGCCAGCCAGGTGACCAGGGCATGCCCTAGCAGGGTGCCGGCCAGCAGCCCCGCGAACGCGAAGGCCGGCGCGGTGGCTAGGAAGATGGTAGTGAATTGGGTGCGATCCCCCAGTTCGGCCAAAAACACCAGCGCAAACGCCTCCCAGATCACCGCCCAGGTGCTGCTGATGCGATGGCGACGTTCTGCCTCGTTGATGGCCTGCTCCGCCTCCTGTTCCTCCTCTTCGGCTTGATCGGCACCCATGCGCTGGCTATCGATCAGCAACTTCACCCCGAAACCGAGGAACAAGACCGCGGCCAGCCAGGGCACAACCGTGGGCGGCAGCAGTTCGCGCAGGCCATAACCCAGCCCCAACGAAATCAAGGTGACGGCAGTGAGGGCCGCGAAGGCGCCGATGAACACATCCCGGGCGCGATGGCGCGCCGCCAGGATCAGCGCCATGAAGAAGGTCTTGTCGCCCAGCTCGGCCAGCGAGATGGCCGTAAGGCTCGCCCCGAATGCCGCCACGCTGGGATCAGAAGGAAGAGGAGTGCTCATCGCTCAAGGCTGTGACAGGGGGGATGACGACGTCATTCAGGTTCGCGCTGGGGGTGCCATGGCCGCTGCCGCTGCCGCAGCCATGGCCGCTGCCGCAGCCGTAGCCGCTGCGCCAGGGGGCTGATCCTTGGCGTCTGTGGAGCGTCCCTGGGCTGGTGGGGCTGCCGGGTCATGGCTCCGGGTGGGTTGGCTGGGGGTGGGTTGGCGCCGAGTTGGTTGGTTCAGAGGCGGCCATGTCCAGCTGCAGCGTGCTCTTGCCGATCCCCAGGGCCGCCAGCCGCTCCTGGGCCAGAGCCAGCAATTGGTCTGAGCTGAGGGCCTGTTGCCTCAGGCTCGGCGAGTTGATGCGCAGATGGGCGGTGAGGGCGATGCGCGAGGTGCTCAGCCCCCAAACATGCAGCTCTTCCACCGCCTGCACGGCGGGCAGCGAGGCCAGGGCCTGTTCCACCCGGGCCAGGTCCACGTGGCGCGGAGCGGCGTCGAGGTTGAGGGCCAGGGCCTCTCGCAGCAGGGCCAAGGCGCTCCAGATCACCGCCGCGCCCACGCCGATGGCGGTGAGGGCATCGAGCCAGAACCAGCCGGTGGCCCCAACCAGCAGGGCGCTCGCGAGCACCGCCACCGAAACGGCCGCATCGGTGAGCAGGTGCAGCACGGCGGCGCGCTGATTGAGATCGTGGTGGTGGTCGTGACCGAACAGGCGAGCGGAGAGCAGGTTGATGGCGATGCCCGCCGCCGCCGCCCAGGCCACCGGCGCGGCCACCAACGGCTGCGGGTTTCCCAGCCGCTGAATCGCCTCGAAGACCACCACCGCCCCGGCGGCGAAGATCAGCAGGCCATTGATCAGCGAGGCCATCTGGGTGCCGCGGCCGAACCCGTAGGTGAAGCGGCCCCGGGGGGGGCGCCGGCTGAGCTGTTCCGCCCCCCAACCCAGCACCAAACCCACCACATCGCCAAGGTTGTGGAGGGCGTCACCGATCAACGCCAGCGAGCCAAATCCGAAGCCGATCGCCAACTGCATCGCCGTCAGGCCGGCATTGAGGGCGATGCTCCAACGGAAGGCGCTGGCGGTCTTGCTGGCGAGCGGTTGGTCATCACCGCTGCCGTGACCGCCACTTTGGCTTTTGGTACCGCTACCGCTACTGCTGTGGCTGTGGCTGTGGCTGTGGTGGTGGTGGTGGCTGTCTCTGCGGAGCTGTTCGCCCTGCTGGTGATCCTGAGCGGGGCTGCTCTGCTGGTCCTGGCCGCCCTTCAGGAGGGGGTCATCGTGCCCATGGAGGCCAAAGCTGGTGGGGTTAGGGCCAGGGGAAGGAGCAGGGCTGGGAGCAGGGGGGGGAGCAGGGCTGGGGCGGGGATCGAGAGGCTCCGGTCCAGGCCCGAAAGGGCGGCCCATGGCGTCAATGCTCCCGCTGGGCGGCCAGGTAGAAGGCGATCATCTCCTCCATGCCGTTCTGGGTGCGGCCGTGGGGCCGCAATCCCTTGGCGGCCCACACCCGATCGAGCTGCATGCGCAGATCCTCGGGAACCCAGCAGGAGAGCAGCACCTTGCCCTCGCGGCTGGAGGTGCAGCGTTTCGCGGCCATCGGCAACCCGGTGTCGTTGCAAGAAATGTATACGTGTAGGCGAAGTCACAAGCCTCGCCCCCATCGATCGTCACCAGCCGTGGGATCTTCGGGTTGGGTTGGCGTGCACCAGCACCCCTGGTAAGGCCTGGCCGGACGCAGTGGCGCGGCCCGGGTAGCGCCCCGGGGTGGTGCGGCGCACGGGGGTGGAGTCCACGGTGGCGCGAGTCGCGGTGGAGCGCCCCGCGGTGGAGCGACCCGCGGTGGCGCGCCCGCGGTGATGCGGCCCAAGCTGGGGCTCGCCGGCCTCAGCCTCCGCAGCCGCTGCTGGGCTGAAGGGGCCTTCAGGTTCGTCAGACCCCTGCGACGCTTCCAGCCAGGCTGGTCTCTCAGCCGTGATCGACCGCTTGCGGGCGGGCCAGCCCCTCTGGCGCCACCATCCCTTGCTCTGACCTTGCGGATGCGGCAGGGACGCAATCCCCGCAACCCTGGAGTCGCCTTGCCCTGCGAACACCGCTGAGGGGAGGTGCCCACTTGCGAGCATGGGCGCGCCGCTGCCGCAGGGAGGATGGCCCAATCCGCCGCTGGCCAGCCCCCAGGGGGGAACAGCGGCGGCGTCCAGGCCTCCGGCAGCCCAAGCAGCGGCGGCCAACCCACCGAGGTGCTGGCGGGCT
>JBIIIX010000153.1:0-7203 GCA_044234415.1 Cyanobium sp. | reverse complement strand
GGTGTATGTGGCCCAGCGCCGCAAGATTCAGGTGGGCGACAAGATGGCCGGCCGCCACGGCAACAAGGGCATCATCAGCCGCATCCTGCCCCGGGAGGACATGCCCTATCTCCCCGATGGCACGCCAATCGACATCGTGCTCAACCCCCTCGGGGTTCCGAGCCGCATGAATGTGGGCCAGGTGTTCGAATGCCTGATGGGCTGGGCCGCCGCCCACCTCAATGCGCGCGTCAAGGTGGTTCCCTTCGATGAGATGCATGGCGTGGAAACCTCGAAGAACACCGTGCAGGCCTACCTGGAAGAGGCCTCCCGCCAACCTGGCAAAGACTGGGTCTATGACCCGGAAAACCCGGGCAAGATCCAACTGATCGATGGTCGCACTGGCCAGCCATTCGACCAGCCGGTCACGGTTGGCTACGCCCACATTCTCAAGCTGGTGCACCTGGTGGACGACAAAATCCACGCCCGCTCCACCGGCCCCTATTCCCTGGTCACCCAGCAGCCCCTGGGGGGAAAGGCTCAGCAAGGCGGCCAGCGGCTGGGCGAGATGGAGGTGTGGGCCCTGGAGGCCTACGGCGCCGCCTACACGCTGCAGGAGCTGCTCACGGTCAAGTCCGACGACATGCAGGGTCGCAACGAGGCTCTCAACGCCATCGTCAAGGGCAAGCCGATCCCCCGCCCCGGCACACCGGAATCGTTCAAGGTGCTGATGCGGGAGCTGCAGTCACTTGGTCTCGATATCGCCGTCTACACCGATGAGGACGAGGAAGTGGATCTGATGCAGGACGTCAACCCCCGCCGCAGCACCCCCTCGCGCCCCACCTACGAGTCCCTTGGCGTCGCGGACTACGACGACGATTGAACCTCTTGTCAGGCCGGTCCCTGAGCAGCGGTCCGGCCCCTGGCATCCCTGACTCTCACCACAGCGTTCCGCATCCAGGACTGGAATCTGCGCAGGTTCGCAGAACGAACTCACCCACCGCTTGTCCGCCGCCATGTCCAACAGCAATCTCCGCACCGAAAACCACTTCGACTACGTCAAGATCACCCTGGCCTCGCCGGAGAGGATCATGCAGTGGGGACAGCGCACACTCCCCAATGGCCAAGTGGTGGGAGAGGTAACCAAGCCGGAAACGATCAACTACCGCACCCTCAAGCCCGAGATGGATGGGCTCTTCTGCGAGAAGATTTTCGGCCCTTCCAAGGATTGGGAATGCCATTGCGGCAAATACAAGCGGGTCCGGCACCGCGGCATCGTCTGCGAGCGCTGCGGTGTGGAAGTCACCGAGAGCAGGGTGCGCCGCCATCGCATGGGCTTCATCAAGCTGGCGGCTCCGGTCTCCCATGTCTGGTATTTGAAGGGAATACCCAGTTATGTGGCGATTCTGCTGGACATGCCACTGCGGGATGTGGAGCAGATCGTCTATTTCAACTGCTATGTGGTTCTCGATCCTGGCGATCACAAGGATCTCACCTACAAACAGCTACTCACCGAGGACGAGTGGTTGGAAATTGAAGATCAGATCTTCGCGGAGGATTCTGAGATCGAGAATGAGCCGGTTGTGGGTATCGGTGCCGAAGCCCTCAAACAGTTGCTCGAAGATCTCAACCTTGAAGAAATCGCCAATCAGCTGCGTGAGGAGATTGCCAGTAGCAAGGGTCAGAAACGGGCCAAGCTGATCAAGCGTCTACGCGTAATCGATAACTTCATCGCCACCAACGCCCGCCCCGAGTGGATGGTGCTGGATGTGATCCCGGTCATTCCGCCGGATTTGAGGCCGATGGTGCAGTTGGACGGTGGCCGGTTTGCCACCAGCGATCTCAATGATCTCTACCGGCGCGTGATCAACCGCAACAACCGCCTGGCGCGGCTCCAGGAAATTCTGGCCCCGGAAATCATCGTGCGCAACGAAAAGCGCATGCTGCAGGAAGCGGTCGATGCCTTGATCGACAACGGCCGCCGCGGCCGCACCGTCGTCGGTGCTAACAACCGGGCGCTGAAATCGCTGAGCGACATCATCGAAGGCAAGCAGGGGCGCTTCCGTCAGAACCTGTTGGGCAAGCGGGTCGATTATTCCGGCCGTTCCGTGATTGTGGTTGGTCCGAAGCTAAAGATGCATCAGTGCGGCCTGCCCAAGGAGATGGCGATCGAACTCTTCCAGCCATTTGTGATTCATCGTTTGATCCGCCAGAACATCGTCAACAACATCAAGGCGGCCAAGAAGATGATCAACAAGGGTGATGATGAAGTGATGCAGGTGCTTCAGGAAGTGATCGAAGGCCACCCGATCCTGCTCAACCGAGCCCCGACGCTACACCGTCTTGGGATTCAGGCATTTGAGCCCAAGCTTGTCGATGGCCGCGCCATTCAGTTACATCCCCTAGTCTGCCCCGCCTTCAACGCCGACTTTGATGGTGACCAGATGGCGGTGCACGTGCCTCTGGCGATCGAGGCCCAGACCGAAGCCCGCATGTTGATGCTGGCCAGCAACAACATTCTTTCACCCGCCACCGGCGAGCCGATCATTACCCCTTCCCAGGACATGGTGCTCGGCGCCTACTACCTCACCGCCGAAAAGCGCGATAACCCCAAGCCAACGTTTGGCAGCCACGCCCACACCTATGCCAGCCTCGAAGATGTGCTGGCGGCATTTCAGGAGAAGCATCTCCACCTGCATGACTGGGTCTGGGTGCGGTTCAACGGAGACGTCGAGACGCCAGAGGAGGATTCCCAGCCCCAGCACCAGGAAACCCTCAGCGATGGCACCCGCATCGAACAGTGGAAGTTCCGCCGCGACCGTTTCGATGAGGACGGTGCGCTGATCAGTCGCTATTTGCTAACCACCGTTGGCCGTGTTGTGATCAACCACACCATCATCGACGCCGTCGCCTCTACCTGACCCGCGGCAGATTTCGCCCTCGCTCTTCCTTCCGCCCACCATTGCGCGCCGCCATGACTGCTACCCCCGCCAAAAAGACCTCCAGGAAAGCCTCGAAAGCCGCTGCCGCCGCCGCCGCTAGCGCAGCTGCCGCAGCTCAGGCCGCTCTGCCCAGCAAGCCATTGCCGCCCTTCCGCAACCAGGTGATCGATAAGAAGGCCCTGCGCACGCTGATGAGTTGGGCCTTTAAGCACCATGGCACCGCCGCCACGGCAGCGATGGCGGATGAACTCAAGGATCTGGGTTTTCATTACGCCACCCAAGCGGCGGTATCCATCTCTGTGGATGATCTCTGCATCCCCAGCCAGAAGGCCCGATTGCTGCAGGAAGCGGAGCAGCAGATCACCGACACCGAGGAGCGTTATCGGCTGGGAGAGATCACCGAGGTGGAGCGTCACACCAAAGTCATCGACACCTGGACGGAGACCAACGAACGTCTCGTTGAAGAAGTCAAAAAGAACTTCAACGAAAACGCGCCCTTGAATTCCGTTTGGATGATGGCCAACTCAGGCGCTCGTGGCAACATGTCACAGGTGCGTCAGCTGGTGGGCATGCGCGGCCTGATGGCGAATCCCCAAGGGGAGATTATCGACCTGCCAATCCGTACCAACTTCCGGGAAGGGTTAACCGTTACCGAATATGTGATCTCCTCCTACGGTGCGCGTAAGGGCCTGGTGGATACTGCCCTGCGCACGGCCGACTCGGGCTATCTCACCCGGCGCCTGGTGGACGTGGCCCAGGATGTCATCGTGCGCGAAGACGATTGCGGCACCACCCGCGGCATCCTGATCCATGCTGATGAAAAGGGTCGCTTCTACAGCAAACTGATCGGTCGGCTTGCAGCCGAACCCGTTACCGACGCCGATCGCAAGGTGTTGGTGGAGCGCGATGGAGAGATGGATGGCAGCCTGAGCCGCGCCATCGAGCAGGCCGGCATCCACACGGTCGCGGTGCGTTCGCCGCTCACCTGTCAGGCTTCCCGCTCCGTCTGCCGCAAGTGCTACGGCTGGGCCTTGGCGCACAACCAACTCGTGGATCTTGGCGAGGCAGTCGGCATCATCGCTGCCCAGTCCATTGGCGAGCCCGGCACCCAGCTCACCATGCGCACGTTCCATACCGGCGGTGTGTCCACCGCCGAAACCGGTGTGGTTCGCTCATTGGCGGGCGGTCTGATCGAGTTCGGCGCCAAGGCTCGGGTGCGGCCACACCGCACGCCCCACGGCGTCGAAGCCCATCTCGCCGAGACCGATTTCAGCCTTGAGGTCAAGCCCAGCGGCACTGGCAAAGTGCAAAGGCTCAGCATCACCTCCGGTTCGATCCTGTTTGTTGATGATGGCCAGCAGATTGGTCCGGACGAAATCCTTGCCCAGATTTCGTCGGGAGCCCAGGTCAAGAAGAGCGTCGAGAAGGCCACCAAGGATGTGATCTGCGACCTGGCCGGTCAGGTGCGCTTTGAAGATGTGATCCAGCCCCGGGAGGTCACCGACCGGCAGGGCAACATCACCCACAAGGCACAACGCCTTGGCCGTCTCTGGGTGTTCAGCGGCGATGTATATAACCTACCGCCCAATGCTCAGCCCGTCATCGAGGCGAACCGAGCGGTCACCAAGGGCGAGGTGCTGGCGGAAAGTCGCCTGGTGAGCGAATACGGCGGTGCCGTACGTCTGCGGGAATCAGCCGGGGATTCACGGGAGGTGCAGATCGTCACGGCCAGCCTCACCTTGAAGGATTGCAAGCTGGTTGGTGAGACCACCCATTCGGGTGAAATCTGGCACCTTGAGGGTAAGGACAATACCCGCTATCTGCTCAAGACGCAGCCTGGTAGCAAGATCGGCAAAGATGAGGTGATTGCCGAATTGGCGGACGATCGCTTCCGCACAAAGACCGGTGGCACCGTGCGCTTCTCGCCTGGCCTAGCCATCAAGAAAGCCCGTTCCGCTAAGCACGGCTACGAGGTCAGCAAAGGCGGCACCTTGCTGTGGATCCCCCAGGAAACCCATGAGATCAACAAGGATATTTCCTTGCTGATGATCGAAGACGGTCAATGGATTGAGGCCGGCACCGAAGTGGTGAAGGACATCTTCAGCCAGACCGCCGGGATTGTGACGGTTACTCAAAAGAATGATATTCTGCGCGAAATCATTGTCCGCTCCGGTGAGCTGCATCTGATCAGCGATAGCAAGCTGCTCTCCCGCTTTACCGGTGAAGGCAAGCTGGTGAATCCCGGCGAAGAGATCGCACCAGGCATCACCGCCTCGGCGATGCATTTTGTTGAGGCTGTCGAAACTCCTCAAGGCAGTGCCTTGCTGTTGCGGCCGATCGAGGAGTATCCAATCCCCGATGCGGCCCATCTGCCCGATCTCTCATCGGTCAAACAGAATGGCGGACCTTCGCTGGGCCTGCGCGCCACCCAGCGCCTCACCTTCAAGGATGGTGAGCTGATCAAATCCGTGGAGGGGGTTGAGCTGCTGCGCACCCAGCTGATCCTTGAGACCTTCGACACCACC
This sequence comes from Cyanobium sp., assembly GCA_044234415.1. Taxonomy (GTDB): domain Bacteria; phylum Cyanobacteriota; class Cyanobacteriia; order PCC-6307; family Cyanobiaceae; genus Cyanobium. The sequence continues at coordinate 1,757 of JBIIIX010000153.1, read as the reverse complement.
CCTCAGATGACCGTGGATGTGGAGGTGGTAGCGGACAAGCGCGCCAAGACGATCGATCGCCTGCAACTGGTGATCTTGGAAACCCTGCTGGTGCGCCGCGACACCCTCTCCGACGCCAGCCACGGCTCCACCCACACGGAGCTTCAGGTTGTCGACGGCGACTCGGTCAAGCGTGGTGACGTGGTGGCCACCACCCAGATCCTTTGCAAGGACGACGGCGTGGTCCAGCTACCGGATCCTGCTCCCGGAGAGCCGATCCGGCGGTTGATCGTTGAGCGTTCCGAGGACACCCGTGAGATCGAACTCGGCAACTCCGCCGCAAGCGTTTCGCTTGGGCAGCGGGTGGTGGATGGGGACGAGCTGGCCCCTGGCGTGCTGGCTCCCTGTTGCGGCGAGGTTGAGCACATTGCCGGCGGCAGCCTGCGCGTGCGCCTCGGCCGGCCTTACATGGTGTCGCCCGATTCTGTGCTGCACGTTCGCGATGGCGAGCTTGTGCAACGGGGAGACGGCCTGGCGCTGCTGGTGTTTGAGCGCCAGAAAACCGGTGACATCGTCCAAGGCCTACCGCGCATTGAGGAATTGCTGGAAGCCCGTCGCCCCCGCGATTCCGCAGTGATCTGCCGCAAGGCCGGCCGGGTGGAGATCAAGCAGGGTGAGGACGATGACTCGATCACCGTCTCTGTTGTTGACTCCGATGAGGCCCGCATCGACTATCCGATTCTCTTGGGTCGCACCGTCATGGTGTCCGATGGACAGGAGGTGAAGGCCGGAGAACTGCTCACCGACGGCCCGATCAATCCCCATGAGCTGCTGGAGTGCTACTTCGAGGATCTGCGCACCCGCAAAAACATCCTTGAGGCGGCCCAAGAGGCAATCTCCCAGCTCCAGTTCCGCATGGTTCAGGAGGTGCAGAACGTCTACAAATCCCAGGGCGTCACGATCGATGACAAGCACATTGAGGTCATTGTCCGCCAGATGACGAACAAAGTGCGGATTGAAGATGCCGGTGACACCACCTTCCTGCCCGGTGAGCTCAAGGAGCTGCGCGGGGTGGAGAAGGAGAACGAGACCATGGCCGTTGTCGGACGGGCCCCGGCGGTGATCACTCCGGTGCTGCTGGGCATCACCAAGGCGTCGCTCAACACCGACAGCTTCATCTCCGCCGCCTCGTTCCAAGAGACCACCAGGGTGCTCACGGAAGCGGCCATCGAAGGCAAGAAGGATTGGCTGCGGGGTCTCAAAGAGAACGTGATCATCGGCCGCTTGATCCCTGCCGGCACAGGCTTCGGTGGCTTCGAGGAGGAGCTGCGCGCCGAGGCCGGGCCCCACCCCGACATCCTTGAGGAGGAGGCTGGCTATCGCCGCAGCCAGAACCTGCGGCCGGACTACACCGTGGAGATGCCCTTCCCCACCACTCCCGCCGCCGTTCTCGATGACCCCTCCGACGAGGACCTGGAGGCCACCCGCAGTCGCCACGGCATCGAAGCCAGCAGCAGCGCCTTTGCCGCCTTTGTGCGTCCCAGCGTGGAGGATGGCCTAGAGGAGGATCTGTTGCCCGATCCCGAGGCCCTAGAGGGCTTACAGGAGGAGGGCCTGCTCAGCGATGACTGATTCGCCCCTGACCGCCCTGGGGACGTCGATCCCTCGCCAGCGGCAGCCCCGCTGGGGCTTTCACCAGCACAACGAGCTTCTGCACGGTCGCATCGCCATGCTGGGCTTCATCGCCCTGCTGGCGGTGGAGTGGAAGCTCGGCATGG
>JBIIIX010000381.1:0-2685 GCA_044234415.1 Cyanobium sp. | reverse complement strand
TCGACATCAACTCCCTCAGCAGCCAAGCCAGCGACCAGCTGATCGTCAACGGCCAGGCCCAGCTGGGAGGCACGATCGTGCCGCTGGCCAGCTCCCTGTTGCCGGGCTCTCTGCCCGTAGTGAGCGCCACCACCCTCAGCAGCACCGCCACGGTGCGTGACGGCATCGCCTTCAACTGGCAGCCCAGCGTGCGCGACAACAGCCTCACGATCACGCCCCAGCCAACCTTCCGGCCCGCCTGGCTGCCCCTCAGCCCCAGCCAGAACAGCCTCACCCATTACCTCGAGCAAGCCTGGCGCAACAGCGATCGCGCGTTGGCGCAAAGCTTCGGCTATCTGTCTCAATTGAGCACGGGTAGCCAATACATGCAGGTGTTGCAAGCCTTGGCCCCCCAGGCGCACACCGTGCAACTGCAAAACCTGCTGAACACGGCGCCGTTTGCGTTGGGGTCGTCGATCGACTGTCCTTCGGATCTGTCCAGCAAGCTGCTGCAGTTGGACTCCGGTTGTGTGTGGGTGAGGGGGGCGGGCACCTGGGCCAACCAATCCGCCCAAAACGGGGATCCCGCATCGTCCTTGAACGGGGCCAGCACCTGGCTGGGCGGCCAAAGGAAACTGGCGCCGGGCTGGTTCCTCGGCGGCGCCTTTGGCTACGGGCAGTCGTGGGCTGATGCCGGCAATAGCTCCGGGAGCTTCTCCAGCAATGGAGATGTTTACAGCGGCAGCCTTACCCTGCGGCATGTGCACAAGGCCTGGAGCTTTTCGGGCTCCCTGGCGTTCGCGAGCGGCGACTTCCAGAACAACCGCTCCTACGTTCTCCCCGCCGCGGGCAGCCTGCCGGGCAGCATCGGCACCTACAGGAGCCGGGTCAGCCCCTGGCTGATCGGCGGCCGGCTGCGGGCGGCGTACACCATCCCCCTGAACACGTTCTTCCTGCGCCCCTATCTCGATGTCGACCTGCTCCACGCCGAGATGCCCGGCTTTGTGGAATACGGCACCAGCGGCTTGCCGCTCAGCTTCAGCACCAGCCAGAAGACAGCCTTGCTCCTCTCTCCGATGCTGGAATTTGGCGGGCAACAACAGCTCGATGCCAGCACCACTCTGCGCCTCTATCTCGGCCTGGGCCTGAGTGTCCGCCCTGATTTCAACTGGGCGATCAACACCAATTTCCGCAATGCCTACAGCGGCAATGGCTCCTACCAGCTCTTTGGCCATGGCCCAGATGTGGTGGGGCGCTTGAATCTTGGTTTACAGGTTTTGAAAACCGATGGATTCGAGCTGCGTTTAGAATATGATCTCACTGCTGGCGATGGCTACGTGGCCCAGATCCCCAGCGCCAGATTCACGTATCGGTTTTGAGCCTGCTGACGCCAGCAGGTGGTTGGGCTTGCTGACCGGAGTGGTTCAATCCTCCTGTTGCTCAGGCCACCAAGGCCCTACGGCAGCAGGCAGGCCACCAAGCCATGTCCATGTCTATCGCGCAAAACTATGCCACATCCAATTGGCCACCGGCTCTACTGAGCCGCCTTTGCTGAGCAGCATTAACTCTCCTCCAACCCGCCGCCAGTGCGCAGGGCCTTGCGCTCGTTTTCCATCAGGTTTTCCACCACCATCTTCAGAAGCAGCGACAGCAACGCCACACCGCCCAGCAAGGTGGCGGCGCCGAAGGCCTGCTCGGTGTGGTACTGCTTGTAGGCGTCTTCGATGAACAGCGGCAGGGTTTGGGTTTCGCCGCGGATGTTGCCGCTCACCACCGCCACCGCGCCGAATTCACCGAGGGCCCGGGCGGTGGTGAGGATCAAGCCATAGAGCGCCGCCCAGCGCACAGAAGGCAGGGTCACTTTCCAAAACACCTGCCAGTCGTTGGCCCCTAGGGTGCGGGCCGCCTCCTCCTGTTCCCAACCCTCTTCTTCGAGCAGGGGGATCACCTCCCGGGCCATGAATGGGAAGGTGACGATGATCGTGGCCAGCACGATGCCGGGCCAGGAGAAGATAATCCTCCACCCCAGGCTGTTGATGATCGGCGCCAGCAAGCCGTGGTTGGGGCTATAGAGCAATACCAGCATCAAGCCCACCACCACAGGCGAAATTGAAAAGGGTAGGTCGATGATGCTGAGCAGCAGGGCCTTGCCGCGGAACTTGCGGCGAGCGATCGCCGTGGCCGCCGCCAGGCCAAACACCGTGTTGCAAGGCACCGCGATGGCGGTGGCGAACAGGGTCAGGCGCAGGGCTGAGAGCAGCTCTTCGGAGCGGAAGTTGTCCAGGAACACCCCCACCCCCTTGGCAAAGGCCTGGGCCACCACCGCGATGGCCGGCAGCAGGATCACCACACCCACGTACACGGCGGCAAACAGGGGAATCAGCCAAGCCTGCGCCAGGCCCTGGCCGCCCTTTTTCTTTGGCCCAGGCTTCACCCAGCTGGGCGGCCGCAGGTCTTCAAGGGGGGGGATCACAGAGGTCATGGCCGAGGGCGCTGCGGAATTGAAGGCGGAATGTTGAAACGAATGAGCGGGCGTGGCTGGCCGGAGGGCCGATCAGAGCTCAGCCAGACTGGTTGCTGCCGAGATAGCGCTGGCCCCAGATCTGCAGCGCATTGATCACGAGCAGGCTGACCAGCGAAAACAGCAGCATCACGGTGCCGATCACGGTGGCGGCGGGCACCTCGAACTCCTCCAACTTCTGGACG
>JBIIIX010000252.1:0-4504 GCA_044234415.1 Cyanobium sp. | reverse complement strand
AGGTGGGGGTAATCAGATCCTTGAACGGCACATTGCTGGAGATCATCACCACCGAGCCGTATTCGCCCACGGCCCGGCTGTAGCCCTGGGCGATGCCGCCGAGAATGGCGGGCATCAGCTGCGGCAGCACCACCCGCAGGAAAGTCTGGAGCTGGCTGGCGCCGAGGCACCAGGCCGCCTCCTCCTGCTCCCGCTCCAGGGAGCGCAGCACCGGCTCCACCGTGCGCACCACAAACGGCAGAGAGATGAACACCATCGCCACGCCCACGCCTACCACGGTGTACGACACCTTGAGGTCGAACAGCTGCATCAATGGCCGCCCCAGCCAGCCCTCCTCGCTGTACACGAACGACAGGGCCAGGCCCGCCACGGCGGTGGGCAGGGCAAAGGGGAGGTCGATCAACGAGTCGAGCAGGCGCTGGCCGGGGAAGCGGCAGCGAATCAGGGCCCAGGCCACCGCCAGCCCGAAGACGCCGTTGATCAGGCTGGCGATGGCCGCCACACCAAAGCTCACCCGATAGGTGGCCAGAGCCTCGGGAGCCGTGGCCATCGCCCAGAAGTCGGCGGGGCTGACGCGGGCCGCCTTGAGCAGCAGGCCGCCAAGGGGCAGGAAGAGCACCAGCGAGAGGTACACCCAGGTGATCCGCCAGGGCCAGCTCGGCAGCCTGGGGAAGCCAGCCGCGATGGCGGCGGCGGTCCGGCGGCGCGGGAAGGCGCTCATGGGGGGGCGATCACGACACGTCCCCCGACCGTATCACCGCCGACCTTGAATTGGCACATTCTCCAATCGGGCTTAAGGAACATGTCCGGTCTTGCTGGCCGGGAGCCCGCGCGGGCCGGAAGGGCAGCGGCCTGAATGGGCAGCGGCCTGAATGGGCAGTGGCCTGGCGGTGCAGCGGCATCAATGGGCAGCGGCATTCCCGCCTTGCGGGCCAGGCGGACACCACGGCAGCTCAACTGGGCTCAGGCCACGTGGACCTGGGCTTCAGGTTCCACCCGCAGCAGACGGGCGTCAGCGCGGTATTGGGCCAGGGAGATCGGGTCTTGATGGCGCAACAGCTCGCCGTTGCGGAAGACGAGCGTGTAGCGCTGGAGCTGGTTCTCTGAGAGGTGGGAGCGCAGGATTTGGGCGGTCATGGTGAAGGAAAGCAAGCGATACTTAGCAGCAGAGAAGCGGGCTCAGAAGCCGGCCACAAGCGGTTCAACCGGCAGCATCAGGTCGTCGTCGCTGACCTTTTGCAGCAGGCCCATGGCTTTATAGCGATTCAGATTCTTGGTGACCGTCACCCTGGTGAGGCCGCAGATCTCAGCGAGAGCCTTGTGGGTGAGGTTCATGTCGCGCAGCGACAGGCGATAGCCTTTGCTGCTCACCTGGCCAAAGCGGCTGCCGATCCAACGCAGCAACATCAGCAGCCGGTGTTCAGCGCTGCGGATGCGATTGATTTGAAAGATTTCTTCCGTATTGCGGATCTGCAGGTGCAGATACGCCAGGAGATCAGTGTCATTGGGGTGGAACTGCTCCACCACCACGGTGGAGAGGCACTGAACCTCCACGGGTTTGAGGGCCGAGTGGGCATTGGTCACCCAGTCTCCCGGCCCCCAGATGCCGAGGGTGATCGCTTCGCCCTCTTCATCCCAGGCGGAGGTGCGGATGTACCCGTCGAGGATCTTCCAGCTCAGGCCATCGGGCAGCACGTCATGGGGCTGAAGGGTGAGGCGCAGCAGCTGGGGCGGTCGTGAGGTGGTCATGGCGAAATCTCAAAGGGATGGACATGGCGAGGGGAGAGGCAACCGGCGGTAGGCCGGCGGAGGGCATTCGGCAGGGACAGCGCATGGCGCGTCTTGCGGGTGATCAAAAAGTAGCACGCAAAGCCAACCGGCTTTGTGTCCTTTGCCACGTTCAGGTCTGTGGGAGGGCCGGAGGCTGGTGGAAGCGCTAAGAGCTGGGGCTGGGGCCAGGGCCAGCGGAGCCGAGGTCGCCAACCGCGGTCGACGCTGGGAGTGGCGGAGAGTGGCTGCCGCTAGCAGTCCGTCAGGCCTGTTCAGGCCGCCGCTGGCGCCGCCGCCGCGAAAAACCCCCTTGTTCGCCGGGGATTGCTCGGGCAGCCCCACGCGCCGCCGCGCCCAGCTAGGCGAGCCCCCTGGGCTGAGCGCCAGCAGGCAGCTGCCCTGCTGCACGGCGGCGCTCACGCCAGTGCCCTGACCCGGCGACGGCCCTAAAGTACGGTTTGGCACCGCTGTTTGGCGATGTGCCCCCCAGGGCGGATCAGCCGATCACGCCATTGCCGTTGAGATCCAGCTGGAACCTTGCTTCCAATCCCAAGGCGGCGGCTGAAAGGGGGCTGATGCGGCCAGAGGAGGACAGCCAGTTCCAGGAGCTGTCAAGCGACCAGACGTGCAGGTCGTTGCTGAGGTTGTTGCGCCAGAGGATTTGGCGGTTTGTCGTCACAAGCGCGAAGCGATGGACGAATTGCTGGTCTGCTTCGGCGGCCAGCATCTGCCATTCCGTGCTGGAGTCCCCCACACCAAGGTCAAAGGGAGATCCCACGACAAAGGAGCCGTTGGGGTCCGCAACGATCGCCAGGCCATCCCGGTTTGCGGACAACGAAACTCTGCCGTTGTTCTCAATGACGCGGGCGGCGCGGCCGATGATGCGATCGCCATTCAGATCCGCGTTCAGTCCCACTTCCTCGCTAATCAGCTGGGAGGAACTCAAGAAGGTTCCTGATTGGTAGCTGCCGCTGCGATCCAGTTGCCAGCGGGCCACCTGGCCGCTGATCGTGTTAGCCCAGTAGAGGCGATAACCGTCGTCCTGAGGCTTGGCGGCCATGGCGGTCCAGCCCCGGCCGGGGCTGCTGGCGGAGGCCCGGCCTTCAGGCCAGCTCACCGGCAGCGGCGCGGCCTCGCCATGGCGCAGGGCATAGCCCTCGCTGGTGCTGCCCACGTTGACGCCGTCGATGGTGGTGACGCCTGAGAGGAAGCCATCGCCGTTGAGATCGCGGTTGGAGAGGGCCTCGGCGCTCAGCAGCTCGCTGGGGGAGAGGGTCACGGCGGATTCGTAGACGCCGGCGGCGTTGAGGTTCCAGCGCTCCACCTGCTGGCTGGCGCGATGGCCCCAATACAGCGCAAAGCCAGCGCCGGAGCCCGCGACCGCCAATACACGCCAGCCATCGCCGCGCTGGCTGGCGATGGCATGGCCGCTGGAGTCGGTCACCGGAAGGGACGACGGACCGGCGCTGAGCAGGATCTCACCCTCAGGGCTGCTGGCGAGGCTGGGCGCGATGGTGCCATCGCCATTGAGATCGATGTTGAGGCGGGCTTCCGCACTGATCAGCTGGGACGGCGTGAGCAAAGAGCCCGAGCCGTAGGTGCCGAGGCTGTCCAGCTGCCAGCGAACCGTTTGGCCGGTGTTGCTGTTGCGCCAATATAGGCTGTAGTCGCTGCCGGAGGGTGTGGCGGCAACGGCAAGCCAGCCATCACCAGGCTTGTTGGCGGAGGCATTGAGGCCCGAGTAGGTCACCTGAAGCGGCACGCCGCCGCCGTTGCGCAAGGCGTAGCCCAAGCTGGTGCTGCCGAGGTTGACGCCGTCGACGGTGTGAGGACCGGCGGTGTAGCCGTCGCCATTGAGATCGAGGTTGAGGGCAGCCTCCTCACGGTTCAACTGCAGGGCCGAGAGCAGAAAGCCCGAGGTGTACGTGCCGCGTTCGTCAAGATCCCAGCGGGCCGTGGGGCCGTTGCTGGTGGTGCGCCAGTAGACCGCCCAGCCGCTGGCCGTGGGGGCGGCGACCACAGCCTGCCAGCCTCTGCCAGGGTTGCTGGTGGAGGCGTAGCCGTAGGGGTAAACGACCTGGATGGGATCGCCAGCGGCGGAGTCCAACGCATAGCCGAGACTGGTGCTGCCCAGATTGACAGAAGCGATGCTGATGGGGCCTGCTGTATAGCCTTTCGGGTCGTCGTTGAGAATCGTGCCTACGGCCAGCTTGCCAGGATCAAAGATATAGTCTGATCCAGGAAGGAGACTGACAACCACCGTTTCATCGGCTTCAATGGTGCTATCGCTTGTTGGCGCGACCGTGACGCTGGCGGCGGCTGCCCCTGCCGCAAAGGTCAATGTTTCAATGGCTCCTGCAGCATGAATACCGCTGTAATCACTGCCAAGGGTGGCGCTGCCGGCAACGCTGTAGTTCACCGTGAGTGGCTTGCTCATCGCTCCCGTGCGCGTGAAGGTGTAGATCAGCTTGGCGTCCCCATCTTCTGGGATCCAGGCCGGGGAAACCTCGATCGAGATTTCGGCTGGTGGAGGATCAAACTCCACAAGTCGATCATCGGTCAGCGGGTTGGCAAACCCCACCACGTTGTTGAGCTGCTGAGCCACGCTGCCGCTATTGCCCCCCAGGGATGGGTCCCCCCAGGTGACGACAGAGCCATCGGTCTTGAGCGCCGCGAAGGCGCCTGCAGACGCGAAAATCTGGCTGACCCCCGAAAGAAGCTGGCTGGCCACCGC
>JBIIIX010000152.1:0-7223 GCA_044234415.1 Cyanobium sp. | reverse complement strand
CATCCAGCTCCCGGGCGGCCAAGATCCCCCAGCTGCTCGGCCTCTGGGCCCTGGCCTTGGGGATGAGCGCGGCGCTGGCGGCTGCGGGACAGCGCTGGCCGGATCCCTTGCCCATCCGTGGCGAGCTTATTCTGGCGTTGTTGCTGGCGCCGCCCCTGGCCGTGCTGGCCTGGCTTCTGTGGCGCTGGCGCTTGGTGCCGACCAGCGTGGTTCCCCCCAGTGTCCGGGGGCCAGACGGCGGCGGGGGAGAATCGAGAGGCAATGCGTAGGAGTCGGTCTGATGGGCCGCGCGAACAAGGTGGTGCTGGCCTATTCCGGAGGGGTCGACACCAGCGTCTGCATCCCCTATCTGCTGCGGGAATGGGGCGTGCGGGAGGTGATCACGTTCGCCGCTGACCTGGGTCAGGGCGATGAGTTGGAACCCATCCGCCAGAAGGCCCTGGCCGCTGGCGCCAGCCAGTCCCTCGTCGACGACCTGCTCAGCCCGTTCATCGCTGAGTTCGCCTTCCCAGCGATCCGCGCCAACGCCCTTTACGAAGGCCGCTACCCGCTCTCCACCGCCTTGGCTCGCCCCCTGATCGCTCGGCGGCTCGTGGAGATCGCCCGCGAGGTCGGAGCTGACGCGGTGGCCCACGGCTGCACCGGCAAGGGGAACGACCAGGTGCGCTTTGACGTGGCCATCGGCGCCCTTGCCCCCGATCTCAAGGTGCTGGCACCCGCCCGCGAGTGGGGCATGAGCCGTGAGGAGACGATCGCCTACGGCGAACGCTTTGGCATCCCCGCGCCGGTGAGCAAGCGCTCGCCCTATTCGATTGATCTCAACCTGCTGGGTCGCAGCATTGAGGCCGGCGAACTTGAAGATCCAGATGTGGCGCCTCCCGAAGAGATCTATGCCATGACCTGCGCCCTAGAGCAGGCCCCAGAGCAGCCTCAGATCGTGGAGATCGGCTTCGAACGCGGCAATCCGGTGAGCATCGATGGCGAAAGACTGGATCCGGTGAGCTTGATCCGCCGCGCCAATGCCCTGGCCGGAAGCCATGGCTTCGGCCGACTCGACATGGTCGAGAACCGCGTCGTGGGCATCAAGAGCCGGGAGATCTACGAAACTCCGGGGTTGCTGCTGCTGATCCGAGCCCACCAAGAATTGGAGAGCCTCACCCTGGCGTCGGATGTGCTGCGGTACAAGCGTCAGGTGGAGGCCAGCTGGGCCGATTTGGTGTATCAAGGCCTCTGGTTTGGTCCGCTTAAGCAGGCGCTGGATGGCTTCCTTGAGGCCACCCAGGGCAGCGTGAATGGCAGCGTGAGGGTCAAGCTGCACAAGGGCAACGCCATCGTGATCGGCCGCCGCAGTGAAGCCGACAGCCTCTATATCCCGGATATGGCCACCTACGGAGCGGAGGATCGCTTCGATCACCGAGCCGCTGAGGGGTTCATCTATGTGTGGGGTCTGCCGTCTCGCCTCTGGGCCGCCCGCCATCGTCAGGGCTGAACGAAACAGCCCTGGGCCCCCAGGGCCGAATGCATCCAGCTGAGTGAAGCATTCGCCCCACGGCCCGGGGGCTCAGGCGTCAGTTTCTGCCCTTGGGTTGGGCGCTGATGGCTCAACCCCGATGGGGGCCGTGGCTTCGCCCGGCTCTGCTGAGCTGTCATCACGGCCGCGGCCCAGCACCTGGCGCAGGGTCTGTCCCAGGGAGCTTGCTCGCTCCAGGGACGGAGGCAACAGCAGCCGAGGAGGTGGGCTGGCAACGGGCATGGAGGCGCCGGGTGGCAATGCGGTCAGGCTGCGGCGCAACTCCTGATTTTCGCCAAGCAAGCGGCGTTGGTCGTGCAGGGCCACCTTCAGGCGTTGCTGGAACTTGCGCTCGAAGATGGCGGGCAACTCCTCAAGCAGCTCGTGCAGGGCGTGCAACTCCTCCCGGGCGGCCTGGAGTTCGCTGTCCAGGTCTGAGGTGAGGGAAGGTCGTGTCAGCCCCAGGGACCGCAAGGGCGGCGATGCCGCCGCAGCTTGGGCTGGCTCGACAAGTTCCTCGTCGGGTGACACCAGCCTCAGCTGGGGGGGGGTAGCCCGGGTGGGATCCAGCGGCGGTGGAGGAGGCCAGGACTCGATGGGGGGGGGCGTGTGGTCCGTCCCCGTTGCGCTGCAGCGCTCCCAGTTCTCTGCCGCTGGTTGCGCCATCCGCTTCTCGTCCTATGGGAGAGAAGCGGAGTGTAAGGCCCTTGAGCCACCCCGTCGCCCTGGGCCCTGCCGAAGCGTGGCCCGCACGACCTACAGCCGATTGGCGGTTTAGCTGGAAGCCGCCTCGGCCGCTGCTGTCTCGCTGCTGGCCACCGGCAGATTGCGAGGTGGAGGCAGGGGCCCATCCTGCTTGACGGTGAGGTAGCGAATCACATCCTCGGATAAGCGCATGGCCCGTTCCAACGGCGCCACTTGGTGGCCGTCGCCGTTGTGGTTGAGCTGCACATAAATCCCCTCGCGGTGCTTGGCGATCGGATAGGCCAGGCGACGCTTGCCGCGCATTTGATTGTCGAGCACCTCACCGCCGGATTCGGTGACGAGGTCGCGATATTTGGTGACGTGGCTTTCAACTTCATCCTCCGGGATGTCCGGACGGAGGATGTACATGGTCTCGTAGTAGGGCTGGCTCATGGGGAATGCGTCATGGTCGCGCTTTGGGGCCGGGGGAGATCGCTCCCACGGCGACGCAAGCTCAACCTATCGCATGGCCCGCTCACGCCTGGGCAGCGGCGACGGCCCGGAGGGGCTAGAGCTGCATGCGCACCGCCTCCGAGACCGTGGGGATGTCGGTCTCTTGGCCCCGCAGGCTCTGGACCAGGCCGGTGAGAACCAGGATGAGGGTGCCGAGCAGGATCGTGTTGCCGAGGGTGCGGCCGATGAACCCGCCACCAAGGTTGAGGATCTGAAAGGCGAAGCCCACCAGCATCAGCACGATGTCGATCAGGATCGCTTGCAGCACGTGGAAGCGGATCAGGTAAGGCACCTTGGGATTGCGCGCCACCGCCAGGAACAGCACCAGGAAGAGCACGAAGCCGCCGAAGGGAACCGCTTTCTCGAGGAACAGCACCGGCAGCGCTGGCAGGACAGCCCAGTTCAGGATCGGGAACAGGTGGAACAGGCTCTGGCCGAAGGGCAAGGCTGAGGCCCAGGGCAGCAGGTAACCCAGGGCCGCCAACAGCCGCTGCCACAGCGGAGGGGTGAGCATCGGCGCGCAACTCGGAAGGCGCCAAGGCTAAACAGCCCCTCCCCGGGAGCGCCGCCGCCAACCCTTGGGGCCGCGGCGCATGCTCATCGGCCGGGGGCTTCAAGGGCCGCTCAAGTGGGCCCGCTCAACCGGGCCAGGGCCGCCTGGCGCATCGCCGCCACTGGCACATCCTCTTGACCGCTCCACAGCCGTAGGGCGGCCGCCCCTTGCTGCACCAGCATTTCCAGCCCGTCCAGGCAGCGGCAGCCCCGGAGGTTCGCCTGAGCCAGCAGCGCCGTGGGCCGCGGCGTGTAGATCAGGTCGTAGACGGTGGCGTTGGCGGCCAGCCGATCCAGTTGGTCCTGGCTCAGCGGGCTGCGTTGCGCCGCTGCCGGGTCCTCGCCGGACGCCATCCCCACGGGAGTGGTGTTCACCAGCAGATCACAGCCGTTCAAGGCTGCCTTCAGGGGGTCCGCGCTGGCAGCGGCCGCCGCCCCGGGGTCCGGCCAGGCCACGGCCTCCAACCGGGTTGCGACCGCGGCCGCGCCAGCCCAGCCCTGCCAGCTCAGGCCGGCGGCCAGCAGCGCGGCCAAGGGTTCAGGACGCCGGCCCGCCAGGGTGACCTGCCCCAGCCCCAGCTCCAGCAGCCCCGCCAACACGGCTCTGGCGCTGCCACCGCTGCCGAGCACCAGGGCGCGCCGACCGCTCCAGCTCTCCCCCTGAGCCTGCAGGGGCGCCAGGAACCCGGCCACATCGGTGTTGGTGCCCAACCAGCCCCCTTGTGGACGGCGCACCAGGGTGTTCACGGCCCCCAGCCGTTGGGCCAGGGGGCTGAGTTCCGCCACCAGGCCGCAGACGGCTTGTTTGTGGGGCAGGGTGATGTTCAGGCCGCGGCAGTCGAGCAGCTCCAGGGCGCGCACCACGGTCCCCAGACCCTCGCTGGTCACCGGCAGAGCCAGGTAGACCCAGTCCAGCCCCAGCGCCCGCAGGGCGGCGTTGTGCATCGCCGGCGAGAGCGAGTGCCGCACCGGTTGGCCCAACACCCCTGCCAGGGCGGTGGCGCCGCTGATGGCTTGCAGCTGCTGGGGCAGCTGGAGGGGGGTGGGCTCAGCCATCCGGGTGAAGCTGGCCCATGACCGTAGGTCGCGGCCCGGGGTCCGCCGGGCTCCAACCGTGGCCTGGCGGGGTTCAGCGCGCTCCCCCGGGCGCTGGCTCGGCCGTGTCGGTTGGTGCGGGTTCGCCGTTGGGCTGGCCTGCGGCCCGCGGGGATCGCGGCGCCGCGGCAGGGCGCCAGGGGTTGCGAGCACGACCCCGCTGCTGGACCGCTCCTGTGGGGGCGGCCCGAGTTCGGGAACCACCCCTCGCCCGGAACGGCCTGCTCTGCGGAGGATGCCTCCAGTTGATTTTCAACCTCAAAAGGAGCTGAGAACCCATGGGAAAGGTCGTCGGTATTGACCTCGGCACGACCAACAGCTGCGTCGCCGTGATGGAAGGCGGCAAGCCCACGGTGATTGCCAACGCTGAAGGGTTCCGCACGACTCCTTCGGTCGCGGCTTACACCAAGAACCAAGACAAGCTGGTCGGCCAGATCGCCAAGCGACAGGCGGTCATGAATCCAGAAAACACCTTCTATTCCGTCAAACGCTTTATTGGCCGGCGTGTCGATGAAGTGAATGAAGAATCGAAGGAAGTCAGCTACGGCGTTGAGCAATCCGGCTCCAGCCTCAAGCTGCGCTGCCCGGTGCTGGGCAAGCAGTTCGCCCCCGAGGAGATCTCCGCCGAGGTGCTGCGCAAGCTTGCCGATGATGCCGGCAAATACCTTGGCGAGAGCGTCACGCAGGCCGTGATCACCGTGCCGGCCTACTTCAACGATTCCCAGCGCCAGGCCACCAAGGATGCCGGCCGCATCGCTGGCCTGGAGGTTTTGCGCATCATCAATGAGCCTACGGCCGCGGCGTTGGCCTACGGCCTCGATAAGAAGAGCAATGAGCGCATCTTGGTTTTTGACCTCGGTGGCGGCACCTTCGACGTGTCGGTGTTGGAGGTGGGCGATGGCGTTTTCGAAGTGCTCTCCACCAACGGCGACACCCACCTGGGCGGTGACAACTTCGACAAGGTGATCGTCGACTGGCTCGCCGGTTCATTCAAGGCCAACGAGGGCATTGATCTGCTCAGCGACAAGCAGGCCCTACAGCGCCTCACCGAGGCGGCTGAAAAGGCCAAGATCGAGCTCTCCAGCGCCACCCAGAGTGAAATCAACCTGCCGTTCATCACGGCAACGCCCGAGGGCCCCAAGCACCTCGATCTCACCCTCACCCGCGCCAAGTTCGAGGAGTTGGCCAGCAAGCTCATCGACCGTTGCCGCGTGCCGGTGGAGCAGGCCCTCAAGGATGCCAAGCTCTCCACCAGCGAGTTGGATGAGGTGGTGATGGTCGGTGGCTCCACCCGCATCCCTGCGGTGCTGGAGCTTGTCAAGCGCATCACCGGCAAAGACCCCAACCAGACCGTCAACCCGGATGAGGTGGTGGCCGTGGGCGCCGCGATCCAAGGCGGTGTGCTCGCCGGTGAGGTGAAAGACATCCTGCTGCTTGATGTCACCCCCCTCTCCCTCGGGGTGGAGACCCTGGGCGGCGTGATGACCAAGATGATCACGCGCAACACCACCATCCCCACCAAAAAGTCGGAGACCTACTCCACCGCGGTGGATGGCCAAACCAACGTGGAGATCCACGTGCTGCAGGGCGAGCGCGAGATGGCCAGCGACAACAAGTCGCTCGGCACCTTCCGCCTCGATGGCATCCCTCCGGCCCCCCGTGGCGTGCCCCAAATCGAGGTCACCTTCGACATCGATGCCAACGGCATCCTTAGCGTGACCGCCAAGGACAAAGGCAGCGGCAAGGAGCAGAGCATCTCGATCACCGGCGCCTCCACCCTCAGCGACAATGAGGTGGATCGGATGGTGAAGGATGCCGAGGCCAACGCCGCCGCCGACAAGGCCAAGCGCGAGCGGATCGACCTCAAGAACCAGGCCGAGACCCTCGCCTACCAGGCCGAGAAGCAGCTCGGCGAACTGGGTGACAAGGTGAGCGCCGAGGCCAAGGCCAAGGTGGAGGAGAAGCGTAAGTCTCTCCTGGAGGCGATCGAGAGCGATGACTTCGACACCATGAAGTCGCGCTTTGAGGAGCTCCAGAAGGACCTCTATGAGCTGGGCGCCTCCGTGTACCAGCAAGCTGGTGCCCAGGCCGGCGGTGCGCCCGGCGGCAATGGCGGCTCCGGCAATGGTGCCAGCGGTGCCAGTGCCGGCAGCGGCGAGGATGTGATCGACGCCGAATTCACGGAAAGCAAGTGAGCTTGCTGGGTCTCGCGACCCAGCCGAGTTGGTAAGCCCCCAAGGTATTTGGGGGCTTTTTTTGTGAAGCAACGAGCAGCCGCGTGGAACTCAGCCCGTGACGTTGCTTGGACCTGTCACCAGCATGGCCCCTGCGGACAACGGCCGGGTCGTCAACCAGGGTGGCTCACGTTCCGTTGGGCCAGCTGGACACTGCTATCGATCCTCAGGACTTGAGCAGGGGTGACTGGTTGTATTCGATCGTTTTACCCCGAGTGGCTGCCAACAAGTTTTCGATCTCAACATCGACCAGCAACCGGTACAAGAAAGCCTGGGTTAGATGATAGAGGAATCCTTGTTTTCCGTCGAGGAAGCCGAGGCGCAAAAAGTATCGGTAGCCAAAGAATAAGAATGGGCGAACATACAATGGCAGGCGATACCAGTATTTCTTGAGCCAGAGGGTTCGCTGATCGGGCGTTCCAAATAAGGTAGGTTTCTCTGGGAAAGGGATGGAATGCTGGCGGCGAATGATCTCTTCCAGGGCCTGTTTCTTGGCAAATTTGCACTGCTTGGTGATCCAAAAGGAGAGATCGCGTTCCTTGGCATTGTCCTCGATGAGGTCATACTCGATCTGACCTGAGGCTCCCCTCACATAGAAGTGAAGATCCACAAGATCATGAGGATCAACCATGACC
>JBIIIX010000151.1:0-7224 GCA_044234415.1 Cyanobium sp. | reverse complement strand
GCCCACCTCCGGCTGCGTCGTGCAATGCCGCAGCCACCGCTGGCTGGTGGAGGAGGTGGAGCCGGCCGAGCACCCCGAGGGCGACACGGTGGTGCGGATGGCCTGCCTCGACGACGACGCCAACGGCCAACGGCTGGAGGTGTTTTGGCAGCGGGAGGTGGATGCCCTGGTGCTGGGCGAAACCACCTGGGACACGGTGGGCCAGAGGGGCTTTGATGAGCCGCAGCTGTTCGGCGGCTACCTCAACACCCTGCGTTGGAATTGCGTCACCAGCACCGACCCGGGCCTTTTTCAGGCGCCCCTGCGGGCCGGCATCGACGTGAAGCCCTACCAGTTGGAGCCGCTGCGCAAGGCGTTGCGGATGCCGCGGGTGAGCCTGTTCATCGCCGACGACGTGGGCCTGGGCAAGACGATTGAGGCCGGGCTGATCCTGCGGGAACTGCTGCTGCGCCAGAAGGTGCACCGCGTGGTGGTGGTGGCGCCTCCGTCGGTGGTGCTGCAGTGGCAGGGGGAGATGCAGAGCCGCTTCGGGTTGAGCTTTGCGGTGATGGACCGGGCCTATGTCGCCGAGATGCGGCGGCAACGGGGCTGGGGCATCAACCCCTGGGCCACCCACACCCGTTTCATCCTCAGCCAGGCGCTGGTGCGTGATGAGGCCTACGCCGGCCCGCTGCGCGATTGGCTTGGCGAGGAGGGCAAGCAGGCGCTGCTGATCCTCGATGAAGCCCACAACGCCGCACCGGCCAGTGGCTCGAAGTTCGCGATCGATTCCAAGCTCACCCGGGCGATTCGCGACCTGGCGGGGCGCTTTGAGCACAAGCTGTTCCTCTCGGCCACGCCCCACAACGGCCACAGCAACAGCTTTTCGGCGTTGCTGGAGATCCTTGATCCCAGCCGCTTCTGCCGCGGCGTGGCGGTGCGCAAGCAAGACCTGGACGACGTGATGGTGCGACGCCTCAAGGAGGACCTGCGCCAGATCGGTGTGGAGCTGCCCGAGCGGCTGGTGGTGCCGGAGGTGATCGATGGGTTGCCGGCCGACACCCCCGAACTGCGGCTGGCCGAGCTGCTGAGCCGTTACCGCGAGCAGCGCAACCAGCGCCTGGCCGCCGCCGGCAAGCGCGAGCGGGCAGCCGAAAACCTGGTGATCGCCAACCTGCAGAAACGGCTGCTGAGCTCGATCGCCGCCTTCGATCGCACCCTGCAGGTGCACTGCACCACCCTCAAGAAGCGCTCCGCCCAAGACAAACGATCCGACCAAAACAGCCGACGCCGGCCGCCGCGACTGGAGACGCTGGATCTGCTCGCCGACGCGATCGATGGCGACGACGAGCGGGCGGAGGGGGATGAGGAGGAGCTGCTGCGGGAGGCCGATGCCCAGCACGAAGCAGCCGTGAGCTCAGCCCTGCAGGCCACCGACAACGACTGGCAGCTGCTGGACCAGATGCGGGAGATTGCTCAGGCGGCCCGCTACCAGAGCGACAGCCGGGTGCGGCGGCTGGAGCGACTGATCCGCCAGCACCTCTGCCCCCAGCTCGGCCAGGAGGGCGCCAAGTGGGCCGGTGAGCGCCTGCTGATCTTCACCGAATACGCCGACACCAAGGACTGGCTGGAGCGACGCGTTCGTGAGCTGATCGCTGGTAGTGATCAGGCCGAGGCCCGGATCGCCACCTTCCATGGCGGCATCGGCGATGAGCGGCGCGAGGCGATCAAGCGCAGCTTCAACAGTCCGCCGGAGACCGATCCGCTGCGGATCCTGATCGCCACCGACGCGGCGCGGGAGGGCGTGAACCTGCAGAACCACTGCCGGCGGCTAGTGCACTTCGATGTGCCCTGGAACCCGGGCCGGATGGAGCAGCGCAACGGCCGCATCGATCGCACCCTGCAGCGCGCACCTCAGGTGTACTGCCACTACTTCGTGCTGCCCCAGCGCCCGGAAGACACGGTGCTCGACACGGTGGTGCGCAAGACCGATCAGATCCGCCAGGAGCTGGGTTGCCTGCCGCCGGTGGTGATCCGCAAGCTCAACGATCTGCTCGCCAAGGGCATCAATCCCACGGCGCTGGCCGCCACCCTGGCGGAGATCAACGGGCTGGATCAGGAGGAGGCCTTCCGCCGCACCCGGGCGTTGCTCGAAGACGAGCTGGAAGGCAGCCGCGAACGCAAGAGCGATCTGGAGAAGCAGGTGGGCACGCTGGAGCGCTACCTGGAGCGCTCGCGCAAGTGGCTCAACTTCAGCGGCGGCCTGTTTCGCGGTGCCCTCAACACCAGCCTGCAGCTCACGGGCAACGCCAAGGGCGATGGCAAGGGCGATGGCAACGGCAAGGGAACCCTGGCCCTGCGCCCCCGCGATCCGGCCCAGGCGGCCGCGGATCCCGATCGCGCCATCTGGGAGTTCCCCTCCGCCGAGGAGTTGCCGGGCGGTGAGGCGGTGTGGGGCGATGTGCTCGATGCCCTGCGGCCGCCGCGCCAACCGGGCCAGAAGCTCTGGCAGTGGCGGCGGGAGACGGCGCCGCAGCCCGTGGTGTTCCGCGATCCGCAGGAGGTGAATGCCGATCGGGTGCACCTGCATCTGGAGCATCCCTTGGTGCAGCGGTTGCTGCGCCGCTTCCTGATGCGCGGCTTCCAGAGCGATGCCCTCAGCCGGGCGGCGGTGCTCGGCACAACCGATGACACAGCCAAGCTGATCGTGCTGGCCCGGCTGAGCCTCTACGGCCACGGCGCCTCCCGGCTGCATGACGAAGTGCTGGCGGTGGTGGCCGAGTGGGATCCGGCGGATCCGAACCGGCGCCTGCGCAAGCTCAGCGAGGAGAAGAGCCGCCGGGCCCTGGAGGATCTGGAGCTGTCACTGCAGCAGCGGCTGGAGGCGCCGGAGGGGATCACAGCCACGTTGAAGGGGTATCTGGCGGCGGATGTGGCGCAGTTGCGCGAGCCCCTCGATCGCGTGGTGGACCAACGCCGCCAGGAGGCCGCGCAAAAGCTCGGCAAGCGCGGCGAGGAGGAGGCCGCCCGCTTCTGCAAGGTGCTGGAGGAGCAGCGGACGCGCATCCTCAGCAGCCGCAGCCGCGTGAAAGAAAACCCCGATCAACTGCTGCTCGAACTGGGCGACATCGCCGATGCCGAAGAGCTGAAGGCGGTGCGCCGCCAGGTGGCGGACAACTGGCGCTACTGGGAGCAGCGATTGCAGACGATCGACAGCGACCTGAAGCGTGAACCCGACCAGATCCGCCGCACCTTCGCGCTGCAGACCCACCGGGTGGAACCGGCCGGGGCGATCTACCTCTGGCCGCAGTACTGACTTCGATACCACTCCCAGCCCATGCCGCCTAGGATTACTTGGCTCAATGCCAAGCTCGGCCATGGCCAACCAGCCCCTGAACGTGCTGCGTTCGGCCGAGCTCAAGCGCCGCGGCATTGCAGCGGTGGAGGAGGCCCTGCGCGCCGGCCCGGTGCATTTGCTGAAGCGCAACAGCTCCGCCGCCGTGGTGCTCAGCGAGGCCGAGTACAACCGATTGCGGCGATTGGCCGATCGTCCTGCCACAGCAGGGCAAAACTCAGGGCAGAACTGCCTCGACTGGCTGCTGGATCTTCCAGCAGCGCAGCAGGGACGCAGCAAGGCGGAGATCGATGCGGAGCTTGGCCAGGAACGCAACTGGTGATCGCCTTTCTCGACGCCAGCGCGGTGATCTATGCCGTGGAAGGGACTGTGGCGTGGTCCGAGGCCCTGAAGCAGCAGCTGCGGCAGCTGGCCAGGGCGGCTCGGGGTTCCACCGGCGGCCTGCAGCTGGCCATCAGCCGCCTGAGCTGGCTGCCGGGTTTCAGAGGGTGCCGGCCCTCCGCCTGGCGCTCGTGAACGGAGCTGAGTGACATGCGTGATCCGGCTCCCCTGGTCACCCGAGCGGCCCTGGAGGCCTTCACCCAGCGGCTGGTGGAGCACTTCGCCCCAGAGCAGGTGATCCTGTTTGGCTCCCAGGCCCGCGGCGAGGCCCGCTGGGATTCCGACGCCGACCTCCTTGTGGTGATGCCGTTTGAGGGGAGCTCATTCGAGCGACGGCTGGAGATGCTCGAATTGGCGAAGCCTTCGTTCCCAGTGGATCTTTTGCTCTGCAGGCCAGAAGCTGTTCAGCAGCGATACGGCTGGGGGGATCCATTTATCCGTGAAGCGCTGGATCACGGCGAGGTGCTGTATGGCTGAGATCACCCCCTTGATCACAGCGTGGATTCGCTTTGCAGAAGAGGATTGGGATGATGCCCAGATCCTGGCCAGATCCGGCGGCAAGCCGCGCAGCATTTGCTTTCACGCCCAGCAGTGCATCGAAAAGCTGTTCAAGGCGGAGCTGATGCGCCTGCAGGCGATCGTTCCCAGAACTCACAATCTTCGCGAACTGTCTGACCTGCTGCACGAGGCGGATGACTCCTGGCAGGCCACAAGCATCGACCTCAATCGTCTCTCTCTTGCAGCCGTTGATCTTCGCTATCCCGATCCCAACGAGCCAAATCCTGAGATTGAGATTGCTTTGGTGCTGCAGATTGCTTTGGATCTACGACTGAAGCTTTTAGAGCGACTGGGAGCCGAGCCATGACCAGCCCTGCGGCTACAAGTCCAGCCCCCCTCGTCACCCGCGAGGCTCTCGCAGCCTTCACCCAGCGGCTGGTGGATCACTTTGCTCCAGAGCAGGTGATCCTGTTTGGCTCCCAGGCCCGGGGGGAGGCCGGCTCCACCCAGGACACACTCTGGGCGCTGGCTGAGGCTGCTCCACTGCGCGACTGCCTGCGCCGCTGGTTCGACAGCCTCGGGGTGGTGGAGCCGCAGGAGGTGTACGGATGACCAGGCAGATCCAATCAACCCAGCACAGCCACGGAGTAGTCGCCCATCAAGGGATCAAGGCTGACCAAGGTAAGAGTCTCCTCAGCAGCCTGAGCGGTCAACAGGCGGTCAAAAGGATCTTTGCGCGCCACTGGCAGTTCGTCAAGCCGGCGGATATGGGGCCACTGCACGGGCAACAGCGACCAACCTTCCTGCTCCACAACCCAACGATGAATCTCTGTAAGCGACAGATCGAGATCCAGCTTGGCCAGCTTCAGCTTGATCTGGATCTCCCAGAGGTTGACCACACTGCAGCAGATCTGGTTTTCCGGGTCAGCGATGCAGCTTGTGGCAGCGGAGGAAAGACGGGTGAGCTCTGCCAACCACCAGATCAGCACATTGGTGTCAAGAAGCAAGCCGCTGCCGCTCAAACAAGCAGAAACTCCTCAGCCAGGGGAGCGTCGAAATCGGCATGGGTGCGCATCTTGCCGAGCAGGCCGCCAGGCTGCCGGGGGGCTGGAGCTGCTTGCGTGGCGGAATCCTCCAGCTCTGCCAGCAGCGCCCCGACCTGGATTTGCTCGTCAAGTGACAGGCATTCCAGCTGGTGTTGCAGTGACGGGCTGATGGAGGTCATGGTGAACTGTGCCAGCGCCAAGGTCAATTCTAGATGGGTTGAACCTGCAAGCCCGCCACCTGCAGACTCAGCGACCAACAAAAGCGGACAGTGGCCAGCCGGCGCCGTGAGCGCCAAGACGTCTCCCCTGGTCACCCGAGCGGCCCTGGAGGCCTTCAGCCAGCTGTTGGAGCCCGCCGGTGATATCGACCTGTGGCCACAGGTGGCAAAGCCTCAGGAGGTGGCCTGATGCAGCGGCTTCGCGATTGTTGGGAAGGCCTTCAGGATGGCACGATCCTCCGTGATCAGCGGCACCTCAAGCTGATGCGCTGCAGCCACGAACTCACAGTCGTAGGAGCTGCAGCTGCTGATGCTGACCAGATGAAGAACCTGCTGCGAGGCCACAGGTTGTTCATGCGCCGCCAGCAGACCTTCTGCTTTGTGCATGAGAGCCAATGCCGCAGTGAGATCCAGCAGATCCCGCCGGACGTGCTGCGTCAGAACATTGCGGAACTCACTGCGCCAGAGGGGTGGTACAGCCCATTGGCGATCATGCCGCCGCAGGGCTTCTGCCAGCTGTGTCTGAGGGCCGGGCAGCAGCAGGTAGGCCACCACGTTGGTGTCGACAACGATCAAGGCCGGCCCTCACGCTTGAAGGCATCGATCTCCTCAGGATCAAAGATGTGGGGGCCGAGGCTTTCGCGCAGGGCTCGGATCTCCGCCAGCTCATCCTCCACGGATGGGGAAGGCGCCCCCAGGCCCGCCTCCAGACAGACGATCGCTTCGTTGTTGAGGCTGCGGCGATGCCGCTTGGCGGCTGCAGCAAGCCGCGCATGCAGAGCATCCGGCAAGTTTTTGAGGGTGAGGGTCTTGGCCATGCCAATCCGTGCGCGAGAACACATGCAACCATTATGGATCCTTTTGGGTGGCAAGCTGCGGGCTTGCCATTTCGACGCCAGCAGGCAGCTCCAGGAGGTGCGCTGATGGCCACCACCGGCATCCCCAGCAAAGCGCTCCACGAGCAATGGCTCGGCCTGGTGCAACCCGTGGGCCTGGTGGTGGCCCCGGCGGTGCTGAGTGCGCTGCAGCTGTTCCCGAACCGGAGCACTCCCTATCTCGCGGCGCGCCAGCGGCAGCTGGAGGCGCTGCTGCAGGAGGTGGACGGGCCCGGCGGCCAGCCGATGCAGGTGGTTCCGAGCTTCGCGGCGCTGGCCACCGACCTGCTCGATTGGGGCGAGACCGACCTGGTGCCCTTCGCGCAGCTGACGGCCGGGACGGACGGCGGCCTGCCTGAGGTGCGTCTGGCGGAATACGGCGAAACCCTGCGCCCCACCCACGCCGTGCCGGCCTTGGAGGACAGCAGCGCCGCAAGCAAGCTGCAGGCCCTGGTGCTCGACCTCACCCAATGGCGCGACGCCAGCGGCAGCCTTGCCCCCCAGTGGGGCCGGGATCTGGATGCCCCCTGGAACCCCACGGGCAACGGCTGGGATGCCACGCCGCAGCAGCGCTTCGAGCGGCTGCTGAAGGAAAGCGAACACCCGATCGGCCTGCTGTTCAACGGCACCCAATTGCGGTTGGTGCATGCGCCGCGGGGTGAATCGAGCGGCTGGCTGACGCTGCCGTTGGAGCCCATGGCGGAGGTGGCAGGCCGGCCGATGCTCGGCGCCTTGGAGTTGCTGCTGGGGGTGGACCGGCTGTTCGGCGGCAATCCGGAGCAGCGCCTGCCGGCGGTGTTGGCGGCAAGCCGCAAAAACCAGAACGAGGTGAGCACCCGCCTGGCGGAACAGGTGCTGGAGGCGGAGTGGGA
>JBIIIX010000150.1:0-7248 GCA_044234415.1 Cyanobium sp. | reverse complement strand
GCCCTTGATCCTGCGAGGAATCCCCGCCGACCAGCTCGACAGGGGCAGCGCCGCCTTCGGCCAAGAGGGGCGGCTCCGCTCCCCCCCACAGCTGTCTACAGGAATGCCTCAATGCCGACGACAGCGCCAACTGGGGCCTATCGCTCAGCGGCGAGCGCCTGCGCCTGCTGCACGACAACCCATCCCTGGTGAAGCCGGCCTACCTGCAGGCGGATCTGGAGCTGCTGGTGGAGGGCGAGCTGTTCGATGAGTTCGCCGTGCTCTGGCTGCTGCTGCACACCAGCAGCTTGCGCCATCCGCAAACCGGCAGCTGCGTGTCCCAGGCTTTGCCGATTGAGCGATCCAGTCAGTACCTCCGTCCTCCAGGATGGCTTCCATGTTTGAGTAAGCCATGGCTCTTCCCGCCGGCACCCCGGCCAGGCTGGCATGGTTTGCACAAGGATTCGGCTTGCGCTTCAGCTGTCATGAACCCGCCGGATCCTGCAAGTGGAAGGAGCGCAACGTTCTCAACTTCGTGGTGAGCGGCCTGGCTGCCGACCTGCAGTTTCTGCCGGCGTCAGCAGATTTCGTCCGCCGCTTCCTGCACATGAGCGCGGTGGACAAGCGTCAGCAGCTGTTGTCAAGCGACAGCACAACAAGTTTGACTATACCTGCTGGTGCGCAGAACCGATAAGGAGCAGGGTCGCCACTCGGAAAGCAAACAGCCTAGCTGGGGAATATCACGGACATGAATAACAAGGCTTCGGCAAGAGTCAGCATTTACGACCAGTAAACACTGTTGCCAAGACCGTAGATCTCGATGCTCAATCAGCGGAGGCATACAACCGCGAAGCCTTAATCAGGTTGCTCCTCAAAGAGACCTGCTTCCGAAGCCAGCAGTGTTTTGCGATTGCGCAGCAAGAAAGCCAGGAGGAACCCAATCAACACCGGCTGTATGATCACGTCAGAAACGAATCCGATCCGACCTCCAACATACGGCTCAAAAAGCACAACGGAAGTTCCCAAGCAAATCAATAACTTCTCGGACTTGAGAGCTGGGCTCACGTTGTCAAATATATTGGCAAAGTAGGGAACTACACCCAAAAAGATAATAAGCCTATAATCCCATGATCGACCTACCATCCAAGCGATCAAGATCATACAAGAAAACATGAAAGCCGCTTGCCTAGAGCTCTCTAGCCTTCTATCAACTTGACCCGCCATGAATAGGTCGTTGAATTTGCTTGTTGACATTGCGTAAGTCACAAGGGCCACAATTGAAGCCTTGAGAGCCGTCAGAAACATTCCAATCCCCTCCCCGTACTTAGCCTGATAAGAGGCCAAAAGACCAAAACTTATTAAGCCATCGGGCTTGGGTGTATTTGCCATTATCTGAGGAAGATCTGTGATTTGAATCAAGATACCAAGACAACTGAGCGTCAGAATCAAAACGGGAATCCATGTAGTCCTTCTTTCTGACCATTGTATTGCGAGACCAAAAGACCAAGGTCCTAGACCCAATAATGGAAAAACTTTCAATGCAACGGCACCAAACGCTAAGACAGAAGCAGTCATTGCTTTTATCGCCCGCCCACGCAAGCCTTTAGGCGAGAACACGAGCAGCGGCACAAAAAGACACGCCCCAAACACAATTATGTCATGATTTCCCCTTTCTATAGCAAGCTGAAAAGGAAATGATAAGATAAAGACCGTGAGCACAACTAGAGCTTTGACTCTACTTTTGACCAAACTAAACACAAACACAGACGCAGCGATGACGCCAAATACACCAATCAGTGCTCCTAGCACCTCAGTGTCGGCAGCCCGTATACCTAGGCCACGCAAAAGCTCCAGGCCGGGCCAGGTATAATTAAATGATCTCTGAAACGGGTCACAACTTGACCGATTAGCCAGAAGCTCCAAAAAACTGACGTCGCAGCCGCTCGAATGAGTAAGCTGGCGTAAATCCGCAAATACAGGGCTGATTCGCGGAATTCGGAAAAAAGCAAAAGATCTTCCCGCCGAGAAGGCATACGAGGAAATAGAGGCAAGAGTATAGATTAAAGAGCCTAAGAATGCGACCCAAGCAAATGCAAGCAATCCGCCAAACGGGCCCTTGGCATGAGCTTTACTATTCAAGAAATCAGATTTACGGTCCATCATGGGAGGGGCAAAAGGGTGAGTTAGATCAAGCCAATTCGATTTCCCATGGACGATGAAACCACAGCGAGCGGATCCAAGATCCTTGAAAGTCTAGTCCATTCAGCATGGTTTTTATAACTTCCATGGAACATCTTTTTGCTCTGTCTCGAATCCTTGGCTAAATACAGCCTCCCCCCAGCCGCCGCCACCTCTTCATCTAACTGATCCAGCAGCCTCAGCAGCCCTGGTACGGCCGCCGGCACATCAGCTGCCAGAGTCCAGCCCGGTATCGGGAACGAGAGCGGCGCCGGGTTGCTGGGACCAAACCGCTTGAGCACCGTTAGGAAGCTCGGTGCCCCCACCTGCCGTAGGGCCTCCAGTGTGCGGGGCACAAGATGCGCCGCCTCATTCGGCACGGCGAACTGGTACTGCAGGAAGCCAGCCGGGCCGTAAATCCGGTTCCAGTCCTGCACACCATCCAGAGGATGGAAGAACGGCGCTATCGCCTGCAGCTCCCCTCCCCGCTGTTTGGGCGCCTTGCGATACCAGGCCTCGTTGAACGCCCGCACGGTCCAGTTGTTGAGCAACCCGCCGGGTAAAAACGGCGGAGCAGACGCCAGGGCCTTGGGGTCATAAGCAAGCGGATCCGCCTGCTGGTCCGCTGACAGTTGCTCAACCGGGGCATGGTCACCACAGGTAACGACACCCCGGCCCCTGGGATCAAGGCTGTCGACCCAGGCCACGCTATAGCGGTAATTGGCATCGGCCTCCACCATCGCCACCATCAGCGACTCCAGATCCCGATAGCGGGTCGTGTCGACACTGATGAGTGAGCTGGTGATCGGAATCAGCGAGAACGTCGCCTCCACGATCACGCCCGTGAGGCCCATGCCGCCAACAGTCGCCCAGAAGAACTGCGCTTCATCCACGTTGCCCCGCCCGCTGGGGGTGAGCTCGCGCAACGTGCCGGTGCCATCCACCAGCAGCAGCCGCTGCACGTGGTTGCCAAAGCTGCCGTCCACGTGGTGGTTCTTGCCGTGCACATCAGCCGCAATCGCACCGCCCACCGTGACGTTGCGGGTGCCAGGGGTGACCGGCAGGAAGAAGCCCGCCGGCACGATCACCCGCAGGATCTGATCCAGGCTGACGCCTGCGCCAGCTGTCACTGTGCCGCTAACGGGATCGAGGTCGATACGTTCAAACGCGGGGAGCTCGATGACGGTGCCATCTTTCAGTTGGGCTGCATCGCCATAGGAGCGGCCCAGACCACGGGCAATCAGTGACCGAGGTGGGGCCCCACGCACCAACTCCTGTAGCTGCTCCAGCGTGGCCGGCTGCACCAGCTGCGCTGACACAGGGTTGGTGCGTCCCCAGCCGCTGAGGGTTCGCGTTTCGGCTTTCAGGACTGCGGGAAGAGTGCTAGTCACAGGGACTCAGAGCTTGGAGGCAATTGGAGCAGGAAGCAGCCGGATCAGCAGCATCAATGGCGACCACCAGAAGGGCATATATTCTAGGCCACGTTTGTTAGGGCGACGCAGGAGATTGCGGGCCACAGATTCGGGGCTGGCGCACAGGACCGGTGGGGCCTTACCCACTGTCATCGGCGTGGCCATGAAGCCGGCCTTGATGATCCGCACCGCAAACGGCTTGCCGTAGCAGCGCAGCAACAGGCCCTCGCAGAAGGCTGTGAGCGCCGCCTTTGCCGCCCCATAGTGGTAGTTGGAAGGCCGGCCCCGATCGGCGGCCACTGAACTGAATACCCACAGTCGGCCAGGCCGTGCCAACCGTTCAGGGGTGGCGATAGCAGTGAGCCACGGGATCAGGCCGCCATAGTTGGCCGCTGTGATCCGCAGCGCTTCAGCGGCATCGGTGCGGGCCAGCTCAGCATCGCCTAGGGAGCCAGCGGTGATCAGATACAGGTCGAACTCCCCCACATGCACCACCTTCGGCCTTTCTGGCAAGGCATCAGCGAGCAGGTCAGTGTGCTCGCTGCTTACGGCCGCCCCGAAGCGCTCTTTCAGCTCAACGACCAGCGGCTGGTTGGCCGAGCCATTGCGTGCCACCAGGTGAAACTGCCGGCAGCCTCGCTGGGCCAGCTCTCGGCAGATGGCTTTGGCCACCTCACTGGTACTACCGAGCACAAATGCGCTCCGAATCTTGCTCGGAACTGAAACTGCCATGGCTTCAACTCTCCTTACGTGGAACTTGTACGGATGGCGGAAGGACAGCCACTGCGGCAGCCACTGCAGTGGCCAATGAAGTGGCCAATGAAGTGGCCACTGCGGCGGCCACCGCCGCCGGCACCCCTAGCTGGGCCAGCAACAGCACTTTTGACACCTCATTCACGCCGATCCTGCCGGGCAGGTTTGAGGTCAAACCGCCTGTGCCCGAGAGCGGGAAGATGCCGATCGCAGCCGGGTCGGCTGGTCTCGGCCGCAGTGGCCAGGGCCACCAGCGCCAGACCCAGGAGCGGTGAGGTGCTCACTACAGGCAGCCAGCATAAAACTTGAGTTAGCATAGAGTCTTAATGCAACAGAGTGACAGCCGCCACCTCGGCGCAGCGTTCTGCAATCAACACAGGCACAGGTGGCAGAAGTGGGTAGTCGAGCTGCTCATGCAGCCACTGCTTCCTGCTCGGTTAGCCCAGCTCTGCGGGGGTGGCCGTGAGGGCAAAAACCTCGTACCCTACCCAGCAGGTCCGGCCGGCCGATGCGCAAGGGGGCTGCGCAGGCCACCTACATGCAAAGCCGTTTGATGGCTCAGTCCATGATGATGCAAAAGTCCATGTATGCTAAACTTCCACAAACGCACGCAAAAACATGAAGCAATGAAAGCCAGAAACCGGTATCACGGTATACACAAAAATACAGCACGCAAATCAATCATTGAGGCCCTTGAGCTCTTGGCCGCAACCATCTGGAAGATTGCTCGGAGACTTTATATTTCTGCAATATCGAAAGCGATATGGATTAACGAGGCAGTTGTATTTGAGCCCCAGCTTCACTCCTTTTACAAACGGCTTGAGGCTTCTGGAGAGCTAGGGAAACCGGCAACAATCGTTGATGTAGGCGCAAATCGCGGGCAGGCTGCATGCTTTTTCAACCGCTTGCTGCCAGGCGCGCGAATTGTTGCCATAGAGGCTAATCCTGATCTCGTCCCCCTCCTCAAACGCAAAACGCTTAATCTGAACATAGAAGTAATTCCCATAGCAGTTAGCGAGAAGCCTGGAATTCTGCCATTTTATCGATGCGTCTTTGACGAGGTTTCCACCCTGGAGACGCCAGACAAAGACTCGGAATACTTGCTATTCAAATCGAAAGTTCTCCTAGTACACGTAGATGACATGTACAAAGTTGTAGACGTCGACACCACAACTCTTGATCAGCTCATTAGCAAGCTAAATCTCGCTAAAATCGACATTTTGAAAATTGATGTTGAAGGACACGAGGCTAGCGTCCTTAAAGGTGCAACTCTTGCCCTTGCCAAAAAGACTGCAAGGTTCATCCAGATCGAATCACATGGCGATGATCAATATCAAGGGAAAGGCGCCCAGGCTGAAGCTATCCTCGCTCTGCATGGCTACCGATTGATAGCAAGAATAAAGCATGGATTCGGGAATTTTCATGAGGAGATCTATGCGTCGAAATAACGCAAACTGCCTTGAGTTAATCATCTACTTCGCAGGAGCATTCATCGCCGTCGCCTGCAACTCATTTGCACAAAAAATACTTTTGCTGCGCTTTTGCCCGAGAGCTGATGCACCTTGCAGGATGACCATAATCGTCGTGGCGATTATCATCAGTTTTTGCATTAAATTCATATGGGATAACTTGCTGGTCTTTAAGACATCCAAAGCCAGCACTACGAGAAAGGGATTCTTTTTCTTGTTTTCTAGTGTTTTGATCACTGCCGTTTATCTTCTTTTCATGTCTGCGTTGACCATATTCGGCGTCTCTGATAGGCAACTAATAGAAGCCGGATGGCTACTTTTCTCCCTCGGCTATCTGACCAAGTATGTCCTGGATAGGCGCTTTGCATTTGGCATCGGTTAGCATAATTTTATCGATCAAACTGATTAGAGCCCTGGATTAAATCTCATTTGAGTACAAGTCAGTTGAACGATCGGTAATGATCAAAACAGGCGATCAGCAGCAGATCTCGATCACCTTCACTGTCCCCATAAGCTTCAATGACGACCCCTTCCAGTGGTCCGAGGTGCTGCTCCAATCGTCGCACCTTCTCCGGCCCCTTACAGTTCGGGCTGGCCAAGCGGGGCTTCCAGTGGCCCTGCACCCGCTCCAGTTCAGTGCAGAGCAGCTCCACTCCCAGCCAGTCGGCCAGGGGCTGCAGCAACAAGCGGGGTGAGGCCGAGCACAGCAGCACCCGATCACCGCGTTGCTGATGCCAGCGCAACCGCTGCAGGGCTTCGGGCTTGAGCTGGGCCTGAAGCGCAGGCAGCAACCAGTTCGCTCGTCCCTGGGCCTCAGCCCGGTTCACGGCGTCACAAATGCCAAAGGCGGTGATGGTCTGCTGTTTGAACCGTCCCGTGCTCACAAGCCGCAGCTGCCAACCGATCAGCCACGGCAAGCAGGCCAAGGCCGCCAGCAGCTGACCCACAAGTCCCTTCGAGCGGCGAGCGGCCAGCCAAAGGCAGTCTCCCCGCAACAGGGTGCCGTCGACATCAAAAACCGCGACCCGGTGATCCGCCAGCTGTCCCATCATCTAGCGCGGCTCAGCAGACCGATCACAGCCGTGGTCATCAACCAGCCCGCCAGGGTGAGCTGGATGCCCCGGTCGCCCAGCAGGAGCTCCTCTGGCTTTTCGCTGGTGCGATCTGGATCAATGCTCAGCCGCCGCTCCGCTTCCTCCGGGTCACTCACCAGCTGGTAGCGAAAAATCCCCACCAGCACGAACGGCACCGTCAGGAGCATCCAGCTGGTGGGTGCTCCCCGCAACGCCGGGCCAGCGGCCCAAAGGGAGTAGCTGATGAAGACGCTGGTCGCCACGGTGCTCTCCAACCGCAGCAGCAGCGGCAGTGAGTAGCGCTCCAGAACTTTGCGGGTGATCACACCCCGATCCTGCGCCACCCGCAGCTCCGCCTTGCGCTTCTCAATCGCCAGGAATAGG
>JBIIIX010000149.1:0-7265 GCA_044234415.1 Cyanobium sp. | reverse complement strand
AGCTCAGAGAGCAACCACAGCAGCGTTGGGTGCATTGCATATTCCTTGTTAGGATTGTACTGCACGATCGCCAATCGTTAGTTCCGAATCATGCTGATCCTGAGTCCACCCTGCCGATCCAGCAAATCCTGGCGCAGGGCATGGATGGCCTCGCTCACCACGGCATCCTCTTGGTTGAAGAGATGAAGGCTAACCGCCATGCCACCGCCAGCTGCCGCCGTTCAGCCCCGCCAATGCCGGCATGGGCCGCCCATGCCGGCAAATTGTTGTGCTTGTAGCCCATGCCCACCAGATCACCATGGCGGCCAGAACCCAGATCCTGCAAGCGTCTGAAGCGATCGTTCAGCGGACTGCCCTCCATGCCCACCGGACACAGATAGGGGTTTACCAGCATGGTTCCAGCGAAGTCACCGCCCGCAGCATCTGAAGCAGATCGATCAGAGCATCATCAGGCACCAAAGAACTGGATCGGCCAGTGATCGCACCTGCCCTGATTCAGGCCCGCGCTGTGGGCCGTGGAAAGGAGCTCGCTGGCCAACTGCAGGACCGAGCTGCCCCGCCAAGCGACTGCCGCCGGACTCCACCAGCCAGGCGACCAGCTGCTGCTTGTTCACCGTGGGATGTTGCTGCGGCAGGCACTCCGGCAAAAAGTCGGGAATTCCTCTATCTAGACTGGCGCAACAAGACGGAGGGTTTGATATGGAATCGCTGTTGAAACTCAATGCTAAACAGGCTCATGGATCGATAACCACACGCCTGGGCTATGCTTGCCACGCTATCTTCTGTTCCGGGATGACAAAGCAGGGCTTGCGCCTGATCAAGGCGTCTGGCGCGAATCCACTGCGTAACTGTACAGCCCAGATGACGTCTAAAATGATATTGGATGGCACGCTTAGAGTAGTTGGACTGGCTCTGTAACAGCGTCAGGCTGAGGGGCTCGTCCAGATGGGCCTCGATATAGGCAAGCAGGGCCTCCCATGCAGGATCCTCGGGGTGATCGGGCAGAGATGGTGCGGAATCGGGAGATGGCTCCCTCAGGCTGGGAGCGATCAGAAGCCCAACGAGACGGCATAGATACTCTTCGAGACCTAACAGGCCGACCAGGCTGCGATCGCCATCCAGCAGAGCACTCATCGATTGCAGACCTCGGTTCAGTGCTGTCAGCAAGGAAGACCCGAGGCGGGTCCGTGGGAGCGTGAGGCAGCCATGTTCTGTGGGTACAGCGGTAAGTCCATCAAAATCGCTGAATGCCTCATGAAAGAGCGTGAAGACCTTTGTGAGCTGAGCCCAGGAAATCAACACGCAGATGGCGCTAAAATCACTACTGTGCCATTCCGTTGATTGCGCCGGAACAAGCAGCCAGCATCCCGTGGAGCCGTGGACAGCTTTGCCTACTTGAAGCAGATTAACTTCACCGGAAGCGACATAGAGAAGTGAGATCCATTGCGGATGTATAAGACTTGCCTTCGTTTCCGGCCCAGTAAGGCTGAGGACATGGGCCTCAACCGTACTACACGAATAGGCGAAGAACAGCGTCTTGGGTTGATGGGGCTGCGCCAGCATCGCCGCAAGTGGCAATGGTGCAACATGAGCCACAGATGGAATCAAGCTGTGGGACAGAGGGCGAAGATACTGCCTGAATGGATGGCCATATGTAAGGGGTGCGCCAATTTGCTGACCCTCTTGATCCCGAGAGCTCATGCCTGTCGAGACCCTGGCTGGCGCAGGGCGAACACATGCTGGGAGGAAAAGCTGAACAATGAGCAGGCTTGTTCTGCACAAACCATCAACGAGTCATCAACGTCGGATAATAGTTGCCTTGTAAGTGAGACAGGGAGAAGTGTCATTAGAAGATGATGTGATTCTATGTCCCTCTCTGGCAGGGTGAGAGACTTTTAAACACTTTAGCCAGTCGAGCTCCCACGCAGACGGCCAACTGCCATGCCTGTGCACCTTCGTTACAGTGCTGCAGTGTTTCGATAACCACGGCTAGGCAAACACCGGTATACTCTTATGCAGAGCGAAGCAGCAGCAGGTCCACACCTCCAGCCACTTGGCGATGCTCCTTCGACAACGACAGGATTGAACATCAATGTCAAGCGCAGCTGTTCTCGATCACGTCGTGGCGATCGGAGCGTCGGCGGGGGGCTTGGAAGCGATCGAAGGTCTGCTTGCCCAGCTGCCTCTGGGCACGAAATCAGTTTACGTTGTGGCGCAACATCTTTCCCCTCACCATCCCAGCCAGCTGGTTGAGTTACTCAAAAGCTCCACCCGCCTGGTTGTAGTCAGCGCTAGCGATGAGATGCTACTTGAGCCTGATCAAGTGATTGTCGTGCCACCCGGATTTGATGCCACGTTCGCTGGAGGCAGACTTAGCCTGGTGGAACCGGAGCCACGCTTTGGTCCAAGTCCATCGATCGATCGCTTGTTCGTTTCATTGGCTAATGAATGGGAGGATCGTAGCATAGCCGTTGTCCTCTCAGGGACGGGTTCTGATGGTGCCTACGGACTGAGTGTGGTGGGGGGTGCGGGTGGGCTCACGCTTGTGCAGTCACCGAAGAGTGCAAGGTTTAATGGCATGCCCCAAGCGGCGATTGCTCTCGCCAAAATTGATCTTGTCGCCGATCCAACCACGTTAGGTATTCAGCTTACGGCCTGGTTGAGCACAAGTCAGGAATGGCTGAATCCGGCTCAAGAGGAGGCAGCGCCGCTGCGGACAACTGGAGTTGCGGCGCAACTGAAGCAGACCACGGGGGTCGACTTTACGCAATACAAAGAGTCAACCCTGCATCGCCAGATCCAGCGCCGGATGGCGATTCGAGGTGTCAAAGAAATTGATAGCTATTTGGCCTTGCTTGCGAGTGAATCTCAAGAAGCGGAAGCCTTGCAGCACAGCATCCTCGTCAAGGTAACCTCCTTCTTTCGCGATCCGGAAAGCTTTGAGGCACTGAGGCGACATCTCGAAACGATGGTAGCCAGCCATAATCGCGGTGAACGCTTGCGGGTGTGGGTGCCAGCTTGCGCAACCGGAGAGGAAGCCTATTCGATTGGGATGACCATCAGCGAGGTGCTGAAACACCCAGAAAATCTTAGTCAACATCTCAAGATCTTTGCGACTGATCTTGATGAACAGAGCCTCGCCATCGGTCGTCGTGGTGTCTACTCGATCACGTCGGCCAAGATGATGCCGAGCGAGTGCATGGATCGCTTCACCATTCCTCATGAGAATGGCATTGAGATCTGCAAGGAGCTGCGCAGCTGCCTGGTCTTTGCACGCCATAATGTCACTGAAGACCCTCCCTTCCCGAATATTGATCTCATCTCCTGCCGAAACGCCTTTATTTATTTTACAGCGGCATTGCAAGAGCATGTGATCGACTTCTTCGCGTTCTCGTTGAATGAAGGTGGCTTGCTCTTCCTCGGTAGTTCGGAGTCCCTGGGTCGGACATCAGGTTTTTCTATCGTAAATCCTATCCACCGGATTTATGAACGCAACCGACAGAACCGTGGCCGCATTCGCCTTGAGATGGCAAAGCCAATCCAGGTCGTTCCCTTGCAACAGCGGTCGCTGCACGCCCAAGCTTTCGCAAGAGAACTGGTGCCGGAACAGCATGTGAGATTGCTTGAAGAACTCGTCCGCAGCTTGGCCCGTCCATCTCTCGTCGTTGACGACAATCATGATCTTGTCGAAGTCGTGGGCGATGTTTCTCCCTATTGCAAGTTGCCCGCTGGGCGTTTGCCTGCTGCGGTGGGTGCATATCTGAAAGAAGAACTGCAGTCGGAAGCACGGGCACTGCTTCTGCTGGTGCGTGCAGATCGGAAGGCTGCCAGCAGCGGCAGTCTGCAAGTGGCGGGGCTAAAGGATGCGGTTCGCCTTGAGGCAGCTCCTCTACAGGTGGCTGATCAAGCGCTCACGGTGCTTTCTTTTGTCCAGGATAATCTAGCGTCGGTGCTGCCATCCTCCGGTCTTGGCAGCAGTGACCGTGATGCTGCCTTCGCGTGTGAAATTGAACGTTTAGAGCGCGAACTTCTCTCCAGCCAGAATTGCTTGCGCCGCTCTATCGCTGATCTTGAGCAATTGAATGAGGAGCTGGAGGCTTCTTCGGAAGAGCTGCAAGCTTCATCTGAGGAGTTACAGTCCTCGAATGAGGAATTGGAAGCTTCCAATGAGGAGCTTCAGGCCACCAATGAAGAGTTGGGTGATCTGAATCAGCAGTTGCGTGATCGCAGCGAACAATTGGAAATTCTCAATAACGAGCTTGAAAATATCCAGAGCTCCCTCAGTCAAGGGATGGTGATCGTCGATCGCAATCTGTGCATCACACGCTTCTCCCCCCTAGCCGTTCGCGTGTTTGGTCTCGTCGAGAGTGATGTGGGGCAAGCCTTGATTGGGGTACCCACCACCGTGCCATTCGTCGGATTGCGTGAGGGGTTGCTGGCCGTGGTCAATGGTGAAGGGCGACGCACGCTTGAAGCCGCCAGCGAGGATGTCGCGTATTTGACCCAGATCATGCCCTACCTCGATCACGATGGCAGCAATCAAGGCGCAATCATCACCCTGACAGATGTTTCCGAACTCGTATCGCTGCGGCGAGCCGCTGAAGCATCTCTGAGTGAGTTTGAGCGACTGGCTGATGCGCTCGAGCAAGTCGTCTGGAAGCGAGACCATACGATGTCCCGCTTGTTATACGTCAGCCGCCGTATCGAGATGCTCGGCGGTTGGACCACCGACGAGATCCTTCAGCACCCTGAGTTGTTGGATGACGCCATTCATCTTGATGATCGCCAGGCTGTGAAGCAGGCACGCCGTCGCGGTTCCACAGGCTGGAGCGTGACCTATCGCCTCGCCACCCGCACGAAGGGTGAGCGCAGGGTCCAGGAGGTTGCAACGCCGCTCGAGGATGGCCATGATTTTGGCTTTGTTGGCACCCTGGCGGACGTCACGGACCAGGCGATCGTCGATCAGGCCTCCCAGCTGCTGGCCCTTGGCTTTCAGTCCCTGATTGCGGCTGATGATGCAGCTGTGATGGTTGTTGACCAGGCCCTGCGCGTGCTGTTTGTGACCCCCGATTTCGGCGTACGCCTTGGCTTACCCCAGCAGCCCCTACCTGAAACCCTCCTGCCAGACCTATCGCTCAACCCCGACCCGCCGAGCGCATCCCTGCCATCACCTCGTTCAGGCTCCCTGCGGGACCAAGTGTTGGCCGTCTTCCAGGAAGGGAACCCCCTCCAGCTGCCTTCGGCTGGTTTGCTTCTGGATGGGCGGGAATGCGGGCGCTTCCATCTAGCCATCCTGCCCATCGCTCAAGCCGCTGGCAGGATGGCGGTTCTCGTGCGCTTGCAGCGACCCTGATCACAGCAGAGGCCCACGTTGGCGGACTCAGCCGCAGCCTTTCGCAAGCGACTGCCGCGCCGTTCTGGCGAGGCGATCAGCGGGTGCAAAATCGCCGGCCCTTCCACTCCACCTGGCCGCGTTCGAGATTGAGGATCGCCAGCACAAACACGCCGAGAAAAAACAGCACGGGAATCGGGAAGAGCACGCAGATCCAGCGGAATCGCCCCACACGGCGGCTGAGCAGTAGCAACTGCAGGGCAAAGGCGCTGTAGATGATTGCATTGGCGCTGATCGCATGGCTGCCCACCAGCGGCCAGCCCAGTAGCGCCGCCGGCAGGCACCAGGCTGCCCAGAACAGACCAGAAAGCCACAGCAGCACCGCCAACATCCAGGGCCAGCGCACTTCACCGGCGGCGGTGGCGAAGTTCTTATCGAACCCCACCACCATCTCCCTCAGCCCGCCTGGATACATGCGATAGGCGATCTGATCGGCACCAACCCAGGCGCTCACCGGCAGCCCGGCCTGTTCGTAGCGGTGGCCCAGAAACCAATCCTCCACCACCTTGCCGGCCACGGCCGCGTGGCCACCGCTGCGCTCGTAATCGGATCGGCTGCTCACCATCGCCGGCCCAAAGGCCACGCCGCAGTTCACCCCCAGCGGCACTGCCATCAGTCCCACCAAATTGAACAGGATCGACAGCTGCTCGTAAGGCTTTTCGGTGCGGTGATAGGGCTGCACCGACACCAGCCCACCCTGCCGCTCGTGCTGGGCCAGCAGTCGCTCCAGGAACTGGGGCCCGGGTTCGGTGTCGGCATCCAGGAAGACCAGCACCTCGCCACGGCTGGCGCTGACGCCGTGGTGCAGGGCCCAGGTCTTGCCGCACCAGTCCGCTGGCAGATGCGGTGGCTGAATCACCTGGATCGGCAGCGTGGCTGAGGCCTGAGCGGCGATGGCGGCGGTCTCATCGCTGGAGTGATCATCAATCACGATGACTTCAGCGGGCTGCAGACTCTGGCGCGCGAGGGCCGAAAACAGATGGGGTAAGGTACTCGACTCGTTGCGGGCCGGAATCAGCACCGACACCCGCGGCCTGCGGCTGGGAGTGCCGGCCGGAAGCTCGGGCAGGCGCACAGCCAGGGCCCAGCCCAGTAGCCAACGCACCAGCAGCGAAACCTCCAACCAACCCATGGACAGGCCGCCTCCTGTCGGACAGATTCAGGCTAGGCACGGCATATGCGGCGAAACGACACCGGCTGGGTGGGCTTACCGCCCATGCAGGCGCTGGGGAGCATGGCGCAGGCCGCGGTAAAACCAATGTTTGACGACTTCGGCGCTCAGCACATACGCCACCAGAATGCCGGCGAGCATGGCCAGGAACAGGGGCGGTAGCGGCACAAAGCCGAACAGGGCAGCCAGCGGTGTCCAGGGCAGCATCAGGGCCACAACCACCACCAGCAGGGTGGCCACCACCAGGCCTCGGGATGGCGTACTGGCGTACATGGGCCGGTGCGTGCGCACCACCAGCACCACGCAGGCGGCCGAGACCACGGATTCCATGAACCAGCCGGTGCGGAATTGGTCGGCCTGCGCATGCAGAACCCATAGCAGTAGGGCGAAGGTGAGATAGTCAAAGCCGGAGCTCACCAGCCCGAAGGTGAACATGAACCGCTTGATGAAGCCGATGTCCCAACGCCTTGGCCGATCGATCCAGTCGGCATCGACCCGATCGCCGGCGATCGTCATCTCCGGCAGATCGGTCAGCAGGTTGGTGAGCAGAATCTGCTTGGGCAGCAGCGGCAGGAAGGGCAGCAGCAATGAAGCCCCCGCCATCGAGAACATGTTGCCGAAATTGGCACTCGTAGCCATGAACACGTATTTCAGCGTGTTGGCGAAGGTGCGCCGGCCTTCCCGGATCCCCGCGCCGAGCAC
>JBIIIX010000148.1:0-7288 GCA_044234415.1 Cyanobium sp. | reverse complement strand
CCTGTCTGCTGGGCCGAAGCCGGAAGCAAGACCGAAAAATATCGCCAGACTCCGAAGCAAGGTTGCGAGAAAACGTAAAAACATTCCAAAAGCCGCTAAGACAACTCTCGATCCGGGCTATGATTTACGTAATACCAAGATTGATTTCTTGCAATTTCGCAATTCTCAAGCCATCACTACATGCAAGCAAGAACAAAGCAAGCGCATCAATGCATTGCCGCCATCAAATGCACACTGAATCATGGGAGATACAATTTTTGGGAATTGCAATGAATTAATGCCAATGGGGTCCTGCCGAGGACCACCCATAAGAGCAAGAGTTTGGCAAGCTTCGCCATAAGTACTACAGCGCTATTGAGTGTGGACATGATGGCGCCTGAATGCTCACTCACTGAGCCAAAAGCATCACACAGTCCACAGCAAGTATGGACCACCTGCTTGCATCCCATCCCCTCACTTCTTCAACCAATGCCCATCACTGCTCTGACCAGTTACGACCAAAAGGGCGAGCTCATACTCAAGGCCGATGACATAAATGTTCAGTCCTTAAAAAATGAGACCAACAAAGTGCTGCGGGTCAGTCTCACTGCCACCGGCACTTGGTGCTTGTACTAGGAGCGCACGAGCATACCAGCCCTGGCCCCCTTCAATGCCCAGACGAACTGGAAGGGTTATAGTAAGCTACCCAAGGAAATCTATGACCAATATCAATGGCGCCTTCCGGGAGCTCCGGCTGGATCCTTGATGGTTTCGGTGAGAAGTGAAAGTGGCAACACTAGCCTGGCTGCGCCCGACAGCATTGATGTCCCACCTGGACGTTATGTGATTTTTATCAACAACAACGCCATCCCCTTATTTCGCACCTGCCAAGGGCAACTCACAATAAAGTATGCCTGCAGCCCGAAAGATAGTGTGGCTCCGCAAGCAGTCGTACCTAGCCTGGATAAGGAGCCCTCGGCCAAGCCCGCGGTCGTCAATCCCTCCAAGGATCCGGCAACAACACGCACGGGCAAGCTCCTGGTACTGCACGACGAGTGGATCTTGTGTGACTATGGCTTTCAACAAGCACCAAACACTGAGATCTTTGTCAAGAACATCGCCAAGTTCTTTGACAATGGGAAAGGAGGTAGATTTTTAGATCACTCCGCTGTCTTCACCCGTCATCCGGATGTGCGAGGCACCACCTTGAGCAAGCTCCTGTCAACTCCTCCGTACACTTTCATTCGAGACCGTGCAACACCGCTCACTCTCAAGACATTATTAACATACGACGGCGTTTTTGTTGGCAGAGAGTCAACAGACAATAAACTGTTAATTGAATACATCAAGCAAGGTGGAAATGTTTGCTTGGTGGCAGGCGCCATCGGTGACGAATCAGAAGCGCTGATGTGGAATCCGCTGCTCGAAGCCTTTGGCCTTCGTTGCGACAATTTCAGCAACTATATCAAGGGCGTACGGCCAGTCAACAACCAAAGCCATCCTCTCTTCGTTGGCGTGAAATCTCTGTATCAAGACAATGGGATGACAGTTCATCTCATGCCTAATTCCAAGGCGTCGATCATCATGAAAGACGATTCAAAGGGGCTGATTGGCTTTGCGGAGCATCCTGTGGCTGCGCCAGAAGCCGTTGCCAGCCCAAATAAGGAACCGTCCACCAGTCCTGTGAAAGTCGATGCATCCAAGGCTCCAGCAACAATACGCACGGGCAAGCTCCTCGTGCTGGACGACGAGTACATCTTGAGTGACCATGGCCATCAACAAGCACCAGACACTGAGATATTTGTCAAGAACATCGCCAAGTATCTGACCAGCGGCAAAGGCGGTAAGTTTCTGGATTACTCCACTTACTCCACCACAAATCAAACTGCACAAGGCACTGCCATGGAAAAGGCCTTGGCATCTCCCCCCTATGCATTCAAAAGGGACCGCTCGGTGCCGCTTGATCTGAATACATTACGTTCCTACGAGGTTGTCATCGTTGGTGGAGAGCCTGTTGACAATCAGATCTTAATTGATTACATCAAATCGGGAGGAAGCGTTTGTTTGATTGCCGGTACCGGCCATGGCGGCAGCGAATCAGAGGCCGCTAGCTGGAACAAGTTACTCACTGCCTTTGGGCTTCGCCTCGAAACTTCATATAACCTTATTGCAGGGGTACTTCCGGTGACCAGCCCCGGCCACCCTCTGTTCGAAGGAGTAAAAGCACTCTTTCAGTATTGGGGGCAAACAGTTGAACTTCTGCCTGATTCTAAGGCCTCGATCATCATGACGTGCGATTCAAAGGGGCTGATTGGCCTTGCGGAGGTTCCTGTCACTCCATAGGATTGATGGCAGATTTAACTCCACTAAAGCCCGTTGTTGACCTGAGCAGCAGCGGGGCAGCTCGCGAGATGCAGAGATCGCGCAGGGCCCGCCTCTGATCCCTCTCCACTACCGTAATCTCTCACATCCGAGTAGCCACATGGCGACATGGGCTACTCGGCTTCTGGAATTGAACCCTTCTTACATCTGAACCGCCCCAACGACGATGTATTGGTTGAGAAGTGACGACATACCATCCCAGCATTCCGGCAGATGCCATGGGCTGAGTAGATCTAGATGATATCACTTGGTCACTAACTCCTCGAGTTGCAGGGCTACATCCACGATCCGGCAATAGGTAGCAGAGCCGCACTTTGCTGCCATTAGACGCAAATAACCATATGATGGATTGAAATAAAGCAATGCGAAGCATCAAGTTAGTGAAGCGAATTCAAAATCCCGATCCCCCCGGGCCGCACCAGCGCAATCAGCTGCCAAGATACAATTGAGTTCTTTGTTATCTCCTAACAGGATTACTTGCTGCAGCTAATCCCTAATGCCCTCGCGGGGGATCGTCCCATGTTTGCCCACGGTCTGGTGTCCACCAGAGCCCTCAACCTGATTGTCCATTGGCAAGACGCTTTGGGGATGTCCATCGCCCCCACGATGATGGAAGAGATTCCCCGTAGTGCTGATAGTGCTGATTTGGCTGATTTGGCTGGGTAGCTGGAGCAGCTCGGCCAACGCCAGCTGGTCTAGCCGCTAAGTGCCTGCTCGTGCCCCCCTTCGTGCACAAACACCGATCTCGCCTGCGCTGATTGCCCGGTGTCAACTGCGAAGGGGCCCGCCGAGGACGGGGCCATCGGGGAAGTGATCTCCGCATCGCCCTGACACCCCCAAGGGTGAGGTCATTGAGAGCACATCCAGATGCAATTACACGTATCTTGCCCCCTGGCAACCTGTTGCTGCCCGTGCAGTCTGCTGCTAAGATGGATTAGGGCAAGCAGATAAGATGATGCTGCGGACAACAGCCATCTCTTGCGTGTCCCTTTTCCCCTTTCTTTTCCGACCAAATGTCTGCAACTCACACAGGCAAACTTCTTGTACTCCACGATGAGTACATGTTGAGCGACCATGGCATTCAGCAAGCTCCAGACACTGAGACATTTATAAGCAATATCGCCAAGCTTTTTTATCGCAATAATGGCGGCAAGTTTTTAGATTACACCACTTACTACATTACAAATCCCACTGTTCAGGGCAACGGACTGAAAAAATCCTGTCAACTCCTCCCTATTCTTACATTAGGGATTGCGCGCCGCTGCTCACCCTGGATTTCCTGAGCAAGTTCGAAGCAATCTTTGTGGGAGGCTTAGATGTTGACAATCAAATCTTGATCGACTATGTCAAAGCGGGAGGAAACGTTTGCTTGATTGCCGGTACCGGCCATGGCGGCAGCGCATCATCAGAGGCCACTGGCTGGAACCAGTTGCTCGGCGCTTTTGGGCTGCGCCTCGAATCTTCCTACAACGACATCACAGGAGTACGGTCGGTCACGAGTCCCAGCCATCCTCTGTTCGCAGGAGTCAAAAATCTCTTTCAGTATTGGGGGCAAACAGTTCAGCTTCTGCCAGATTCTAAGGCGTCAATCATCATGACTGCCGATTCTCAGGGCCTGATTGGCTATGCGGAGGTTCCTGTGGCTTCTACCCAAGTGGCACCCATTCCAACTCCGAACCTACCAGCCAATCCAGTAGCAGGCGATCCATCTAATGGATTTTACACCACAAATGGCAATGGCGACATCTTCCTGCTCAAACAACATCCTGGCCTACCAAAGACATGGAGTCTGATCATTCCTGGAAATTTTGGCGGCAACACATATACAGATCTCCTTTTTTATAATCAATCCACAGGAGAAGCCCAGTTTTACACTACTGATGGCAAGGGCAACATGTCTCTGCTCAGCAGTCATTCAGGCTGGCGCAAGACATGGAGTCTGATCATTCCTGGAAATTTTGGCGGCAACGCATATACAGATCTACTTTTTTATGATCCAACCACAGGAGACGCCGAGATTTATACTACTGATGGTAATGGCAACATATCCCTGCTCAAAAAACACACTGGCTGGCTCAAGACATGGACACAGATTATTCCCGGTAACTTTGGCGGTAGTGAATACACAGATTTATTCTTCTACGATCCGACATTAGGAAGGGCTGCGGTGTTTACAACTGATGGCAGCGGCAACACATCACTGCTCAAAATCCATGATGGCTGGCGCAAGACCTGGAGTTTGATTATTCCTGGAAAATTTAGCGGCAGCAGCTTCACAGATCTCCTGATATATGATGCGACCGCAGCGGAGGCTGAATTTTTCACAACTGATGGCAACGGCAACATTTTTTCGCTCAAAAAACATACTGGCTGGCGTAGAACATGGAGTCAGATGATTCCTGGCGATTTTGGCGGCAACGGCTTCACAGATCTCATTTTCTATGATCAGACTTCTGCAGAGTGGAGGGCTGAGTTCTTTACCACAGATGGGAATGGCAATATCTATTCGCTCAAACGACACACAAGCTGGCGCAAAACCTGGCAATCAATTACACCAGGCAAGTTTACAGATAGCTCTTATACAAGTCTTTTCTTCTACGGTACCACTGCAGACTAAGCAGCCAAGATACATAGCAAGAAGCATCAAGAGATTGATCTTTTTGCAACGGCAACAGCCCTGATCTCCTCATCAGAGATCACGCCAAAGGCATGGATGGATCGTGCACAGCACGATCCATCCTGGGTCACATAAATCTGTCACTCTGTAGCACTGCATCCCATGATTCTCATCAATGGAATGCAGCTTGCCAAAAGAGGGCGTATAGAAGAGTAAGCTATTTGCAACATGGCAACCAGTAGCTGATTCGGAATTTAATCGATGATAGATTGAACGCTGATCTGAAACTCCTCGCGCAGGCTGAAGATCAGCAGATCGGTAACCGCCAACTCTACTACGTCTCCGACCAACTGACCCAGCAGCTGATCGAGCAACGGGTCTCGGCGGATCAGAGTGGGGCGATGTGCCTGAGGCGATCGCCGGGGTTGATACTGGCTCGCTGGCTCGCATCAAGGCTGCCATTGTTGTCGCCCCCCTGGATCCCAGGCGGCGCGTAAGCCGTCCTGCAGGGATTGCTGGCGGAGCTCGACAAGCCTTGGTTGTGGCCTGCGCTCAACAGTTACAGGCCTGTGTTGAGCCACCGGTGCCGTCTTCGCTGGGGGCGGGGCCTAACGCTGGGGTTGGATCGGCGCCTACCGCTGCCCTCCCTGATCGATTGCCCGGCTCGCCGTGCGCTCTGACGCGCTCTGCCACGTCCCCAGCCACCGCCCTCGCCATCCGGCCAAGCCACCCCGCCATCCGCCCCACCCCCGCATCGGCGAGACTGGCCACTAGCTGAAGCCCCTCCTGGGCCCGCCCTCCTCCATGCCCGTCCGCGGATCCGCCGCCATTGCCCGTTCCAGCAGCGCCTCCAGCCACGCCAGCGCCGCCGCCGACGCCTTCCCGCTTGCGGCGATCACCGGCCACGGCACGCTCAAGCTGGCGCTGCTGCTGGCGGCCGTGGATCCCGGCCTGGGCGGCGTGGTGATCGCCGGCGGACGCGGCACCGGCAAGTCGGTGCTGGCCCGGGGGTTGCATGCGCTGCTGCCGCCGATCGATGTCCTCGATCTTGGCGACCAAGCCGGCGGCACGGCCCTGAACATCGACCCCAAGCGCCCGGACGATTGGGACACGGCAACCGGGCAGCGGCTGCTGGAGCTGGGCGCCGATCCCAGCGGAGACGAGCCATCGGCGCTGCTGCCCACCAAGGTGGTGCCGGCGCCGTTCGTGCAGGTGCCGCTGGGGGTGAGCGAAGACCGGCTGTTGGGTTCGGTGGATGTGGCCGCCTCGTTGGCGGCCGGCGCACCGGTGTTCCAGCCGGGCCTGCTGGCGGAAGCCCATCGGGGTGTGCTCTACATCGACGAGCTCAACCTGCTGGATGACGGCATCAGCAACCTGCTGCTTGCGGCGGTGGGCAGCGGCGAAAACCGCATCGAGCGCGAGGGGTTGAGCTTGTCCCATCCCTGCCGCTGCCTGCTGATCGCCACCTACAACCCCGAGGAGGGGGCGGTGCGCGACCACCTGCTGGATCGCTTCGCCATGGCGTTATCGGCGAACCAGCTGTTGGATGTGGAGCAACG
Source organism: Cyanobium sp. (assembly GCA_044234415.1). Lineage (GTDB taxonomy): Bacteria > Cyanobacteriota > Cyanobacteriia > PCC-6307 > Cyanobiaceae > Cyanobium. The sequence continues at coordinate 751 of JBIIIX010000148.1, read as the reverse complement.
GGTGGCGATCACCCGCTCGGTGCTCGACCATGGTGCCTCGGTGCGGGCGTTCCGAGAGCGGCACCGCGAGGAAACCGAAGCGCTGGCCACCCAGCTGCTGCTGGCTCGGCAATGGTTGCCGGATGTGCGCATCGCGCCGGAGCAGATCGCCTATTTGGTGAACGAGGCGATTCGCGGCGGCGTGGAGGGGCACCGCAGCGAGCTCTACGCCCTGCGGGTGGCGCGGGCCCATGCGGCCCTGTGCGGTCGCGACCAGGTGGAGGCGGACGACCTGCAAGTGGCGGTACGACTGGTGATCGCGCCCCGGGCGCTGCAACTGCCCCCGCCAGACCCCGATCAACCATTGGAACCGCCGCCGCCACCGCCCCAAGGCGAGCAGGAGCCCGACCAGCCGGAGCCGCCCGAAAACGAGCAGGAACCTGACGAGCCCGAGGAGGAACCGGAGGATCAAGAGGAGGACACCCCCCAGGACGAAGCGCCTCCCTCGATTCCCGAGGAGTTCCTGCTCGATCCAGAGGCCACCGCCATCGACCCCGACCTGCTGCTGTTCAGCGCCGCCCGAGCCCGGGCGGGGCGGAGCGGCAGCCGCAGCGTGGTGCTGAGCGACAGTCGCGGCCGGTATGTGCGGCCGATGCTGCCACGGGGGCCGGTGCGTCGCATCGCGGTGGATGCCACCTTGCGAGCAGCGGCGCCGTACCAGCAGGCGCGGCGGCAGCGCCAACCCCACCGCCGCGTGATTGTGGAGGAGGGG
>JBIIIX010000147.1:0-7396 GCA_044234415.1 Cyanobium sp. | reverse complement strand
CCGCCGTGATGGGGCGCTGGCCTGATGCCAACCTGCCTTGGTTCGGCGCTGCCGCGCTGGACAAATGGAGTGATTGAAGCGTGGTGGGCGTGGAGTTGGCTGCCCATCCCCAGCCTTGGCGAGCCTCGGCCAAGCCTGTCCATATTTCGTTCGGGATTGCTGTTGCGCTTCGCCTGACTGATGTCTGCATGGGTTGGCAGAGTCTTCCCCCTGTTGGCCATGACGTTCCTGGGCAGATTTTCCAGGCGCTGAGGCCGCAGGTGATGCCAGCTGGGGCAGTTGAAGTATGTTCCTTGTTTGTTCTACGCCTTGCGTCATGCTGCGGCATCCCGTTCTGAGGCTGATCTCCTCCAGGCTTTTGCCAGCCGCTTTGCTCATCACCAGCGCCTGGTCTCCGATCGGCGCCGCGCGGGCCGAGGGGGTTGTCCAGCGGGTGGTGCGCACCGGTCAACTGGTGTTGGTGGCCGTTCCCGACGCGCCACCCTTGATGAGCACCAATGCCAAGGGTGAAGCGGAGGGCTTTGCGATTGAGGTGGCCAGGATCCTGCAGGCGGATCTAAAGCAAACCCTGGGTAAGCCGGTGAAGCTGCGCTTCTTGCCGGTGGCATCCAGCTCGGATCTTTACAAGAGTGTGGCCCTGGGCAAAGCCGATCTCGCCTGCGGCGTGCCCTTCCGCTGGGATCAGGAGGTAAACCTCGATTTCACGCTTCCCATTGGCCTGTCGGGCTTGCGCCTCCTGGCACCGGCGGGTCGCTTTGATGGTTCTCCCGCCGGCCTGAGCGGCAAGCGCATCGGCGTGGTGGCCGGCTCCCTGGGGCAGACCCAGTTGCAGGGCATGCAGCCGCAGGCCGTGGCGGTGTCATTCCCCACCACATCGGATGCCGTTGCGGCCCTCGGCGCCGGCAAGGTGGATGGCGTGCTCGGTGATTCGTTGCTGTTGGGTCTGCTTGGCCGTCGTCAGGGTGGCAATCTGGCGCTCACACCCGAGCAGGCCTATCAGCACTACGCCATCACCTGCGCTGTGCCGGCGGACGATTCCGCCTTTCGCGATCAGGTCAACCTCTCGATCGCCCGCATGATGCAGTCGTATCTCGACGGCGTGGCGGAAACGGTGGCCCTGGTGCACAGCTTGGTGGGACCCGAAAGTGCGGCCAAGGTTGCGCCGGAAGCGATCCGCGCCTATTTCGAGAGCGTGCTGCTCAGCGTCGAGCCGATCCGCCCCGTATCCCCTAGCCAACCGTCTGCCCCCCGTTAGGTCCGTCGCACACCAGTAGGTCCGTCGCACACCAGTAGGGCCGTCGCACACCAGCTCAGCACCTTCCCCTTGTTTCGACCCGTTCTCTGACCGGGTCTTCCCCCCATTCATTGACCCATGGCGTTTCTGTCTCGCTCTCGCCTGTTCGGCCTCCTGCTGATCATGGCGTCTCTGCCGCTAGACCCTGGCATCGCGCTCGCCATCAGCTCCGCCACCGCGCCCCCAGCCCCCCATCCCGCCAACAGCGGCCCTGCGGCTGAAGCGATGGAGGCGCGCCTGCAGCGCATCGCCGCCGCCCTGCGGGAGAAGCAGGCCGCTGGCGAATCCACCGCAGCCCTGCCGGAGAACGCCGTGGCCTGGGTGGGCTGGGCGAATGGCGGTGGCGCAGTCGGCTTCCGCAATGGCGGTTTCCGCAACGGCGGCTGGGGCAACGGTGGTTTCCGCAACGGTGGCTGGGGCAACGGCTTCCGCAACGGCGGCTGGGGCAACGGTGGGGGAGGCTGGCGCAACTTCCGCAACTGGTAAGCGCCCGTTCCGCCATGGTCGCTACACCGCCGACCGCCAGCTACGGACCTGTCCGGTTGCTGGTGGTCCAACCCACACCCTTTTGCAACCTCGACTGCGACTACTGCTATCTGCCCAACCGGGACGATCGCAGCCGCCTGTCGCTGGAGATTCTGGAGCTGGCCCTGGAGCGGGTGCTGGAGAGCCCGTTCTTCGACGGGCCCTTTACCCTCCTTTGGCATGCGGGTGAGCCCCTCACCGCGGGCATCTCCTTTTTCGAGCGGGCCTCAGCGTTGCTGCGCTCGATCCTGGAGCGTCGCGGTCTGCCGGCCGACACGGTGGTCCAGGCGATTCAGACCAACGCCACCGTGATCGATCAGGCTTGGTGCGATTGTTTCCGTCGCAACGCGATTCACGTTGGCGTGTCGCTGGATGGGCCGGCGTTTCTGCACGATGCTCACCGCCGCACCCGCACTGGTCTGGGTAGCCACGCCGCCGCGATGCGAGGGGTGCAATGGCTCAAGCGCTGCGAGATCCCGTTCCATGTGATCAGCGTGCTCACGGCCGATGGCCTGGCACACGCCGATGCGATCTTTGATTTCTTTGTTGAGCACGGCATTGAGCTGGTTGGCTTCAATATGGAGGAGACCGAGGGTGAAAATGCTTGTTCAAGCCTTGAGATTCCAGATGCGGAACAGCGCTATGTTGCCTTTTTGCAGCGCTTCTGGCAGCGCATTGAGCAGCGGCCTGGCGTGTTGCACCTGCGGGAGTTTGATGGAATCACCAGCCTCGCGTGCGGCGAAGAGCGCCTCAGCAACACCGACATGAATTGGCCATTCGTCATCGTCAACGTTGATGTCAAGGGCAATATCTCCACCTTCGATCCCGAGCTGCTGTCGGTCAAGACCGCGGAATTCGGTGATTTTTCCTTCGGCAATGTGCGCCAGGATAGCTTGGCGTCGATCCTCACCAATGAGAAGTACCAGCGCGTCGCCGCCCAGATCCTGGCTGGCGTCGAGCGTTGCCGTCAGAGCTGTGCCTACTTCGCGCTCTGCGGTGGCGGAGCCGGCAGCAATAAGTATTGGGAGCACGGCACCTTCGACTGCACCGTCACGCAAGCCTGCCGCTACCGCACCCAGCTGGTGGCGGATGTGGCCCTGGCGGGCATGGAGAAAGCCCTCGGCTTGGCGGCCTGAGGCGCATCTGGCTACCTCGCTGGCGGGCCGTCGGCAAGCTCTGCCAGTTCAGCGCCATCACCGCCAGCTTGTAGGGGTTCGTGATCCCCATGCCGGAATAGCCCAACGGGATCAGGGCCTGCACGGCCAGCTTGAGATCGGCCGGTGAGGCGATGTCGTTTTTGCAGAACTGCCCGTGAGGGCCGCGGTGGGCATCGACCGCGATGAACATGCGGTCGATTGGATGCTCAGTGACGGGGTGACCGATCCTGCCGGTCATCTGTTTCTAGGGAGGGATCATGCGGCGGGAAAGGCCTTTGTTGAGGTTCTCGCCGGCGGGCCTTGCGGCGGATCGCCCCAGTACCCATCGCCCCAGTGTCTTCGGCGTCCCAGAGGCCCGTCGAATCGGCAGCAACCAGCCGATTCTTGGATCGAAAGGTAGGCATCGGAGCGCACCGGCAGGATCTACGCAGCGGCGGCAGCCCTCCCCGTAGCCCCCCATCCGCTCCCGCGCCGCAGCGGCGGGGGATGATCGAAAGGTCGCCCGCCACCGACGCGGCATTCCACCCGGTTGTCTTTGCCGCCCATGCTTCGCCTCGCCAAGACCCTCGACAGCCAGCTGCGCGGGGCGCTGGAGCGGGCCTTCCCCGAGGCGGCGGCCGCAGCCCGCGCCGCCGGCGGGGCGCTGGACCCGCAGTTGGTGCCGGCCAGCAAGCCTGAGTTCGGCGACTTTCAGGCCAACGGCGCCCTGGCCCTGGCCAAGCCGCTCGGGATGAAGCCTCGCGCCATCGCCGAGGCCATCAAGGCGGAACTCTGGGCGGCTGAACCGTTCAGGGCGCTCTGCCTGGAGCCGCAGATCGCCGGGCCCGGCTTCCTCAATCTCAGCCTGCGCCCCGAGACCCTGGCGGCCGCGATCGCCGAGCGGCTGCGGGACCCGCGCCTGGGTGTCCCTGAGCGATCGGCGGCTGGGGCGGCGGCGGGGGAGGCGGCTGGAGAGCCCGAAGGCGGAAGGGAAGGGGGGAGCGAAGGGCTGGCAGGACCAGCGCCCGCGGCGGCGGGCTGGGCCACGTCTGAGGGCCTGGCGGCGCGGCCGGTGATCATCGACTTCTCCAGCCCCAACATCGCCAAGGAGATGCACGTGGGGCATCTGCGCTCCACGATCATTGGCGACGCCCTGGCCCGGGTGCTGGCATTCCGCGGCCATGCGGTGCTGCGGCTCAACCATGTGGGCGATTGGGGCACCCAGTTCGGCATGTTGATCACCCACCTCAAGCAGGTGGCCCCCGCGGCCCTGCAGACCGCCGATGCCGTGGATCTGGGCGACCTGGTGGCCTTCTACCGCCAGGCCAAACAGCGCTTCGATGCGGACGAGACGTTCCAGACCACGGCCCGCGAGGAGGTGGTGCGGCTGCAGGGGGGTGATGCGGTGTCGCTCAAGGCCTGGGGCCTGCTGTGCGAGCAGAGCCGCCGCGAATTCCAGGCGATCTACGACCGCCTGGCCATCGCCCTGAGCGAGCGGGGTGAATCGTTCTATAACCCCTATTTGCAAGCGGTGGTCGATGACCTGAAGGCGGCGGGCTTGCTGGTGGTGGATGACGGCGCCGGCTGCGTGTTCCTTGAGGGCGTGCAAGGGAAAGACGGCAAGCCGCTGCCGCTGATCGTGCAGAAGAGCGATGGCGGCTTCAATTACGCCACCACTGATCTGGCGGCGATTCGTTATCGCTTTGCCCCTCCCCCGGCCGGAGATGGCGCCCAGCGCGTGATCTACGTCACCGATGCTGGCCAGGCCTCCCATTTCGCCGCCGTGTTTCAGGTGGCGCGCCGGGCCGGCTGGATTCCGCCGGGCTGCCGGGTGGAACATGTGCCTTTTGGGCTGGTGCAGGGTGAGGATGGCAAGAAGCTCAAAACCCGCGCCGGCGATACGGTGCGCCTCAAGGATTTGCTCGATGAGGCGGTGCAACGGGCCGAGGCCGACCTGCGCCGGCGGCTGGCGGAGGAGGGGCGAGAGGAGGACGAGGCCTTCATCGCCCATGTGGCCACCACGGTGGGCCTGGCGGCGGTGAAGTATGCCGACCTGAGCACGAACAGGGTTACCAACTATCAGTTCAGCTTCGACCGCATGCTGGCCCTGAGCGGCAACACGGCGCCCTATTTGCTCTATGCGGTTGTGCGCATCGCCGGCATCGCCAGAAAGGGGGGCGATTTGGCGGCGGCGGCCGCTGCGCCCGGAGCCGAAGCTGGCACCCCGCTGCGGTTCACGGAACCCCAAGAGTGGGCCCTCGTGCGAGAGCTGCTCAAATTCGATGCCGTGCTGGCTGAGGTGGAGGAGGAGCTGCTTCCCAACCGGCTGTGCGGCTACCTGTTTGAACTCAGCCAGGTGTTCAACCGCTTCTACGACCAGGTGCCGGTCCTCAAGGCCGACGAGCCCGCCCGCGGCTCAAGGCTGGCCCTCTGCCACCTGACGGCGGACACGCTCAAAAAGGGCCTTGAGCTGCTGGGCATCCCGACGTTGGAGCGGATGTAGGCAGGGCTGGGGCCTGGCTTCCCACCGTGCTTCACGGCGAGGCTGATGGCGAACGGGCCCTGGCCCTTGTGACAGGGGCGCTGGCCTGGGCCAGCCAGTGGATCGATCCGCGAGAGGGCCTCACTCCTGCGGTTTGAGGAAGCGCTTCGAGAGCCGCACCGCCAGCACCGCCGAGGCCAGGGCGTAGGACACAAACGTGATCGCCTGGCCGCTGCTGCCGGCGTCGTAGGCCTCCCGCTGCAGCAGCACGAAATCCGCCAGGGAGGCCGCCGTGCCCCAGATCAGCACCCAGGCGCTGACGTAGAGGACTCCGCGAAGGGTGGTGTTCATCTCGGCAGCGGGCAGCGCCCCAGCGGTGTTTCAAGCGCCATGCTATTTCGTATCCTGATCCTCAACAGGCTCCACGCAGCCGATTGGAGCAGCACCGGCCCTCCCATGGCAGGCCTGCCGAGCCATGGCAGCGCGATCCAGTGGGCCTCAGGCAAGGCCCAGCGGCAGGTGAGCAACTCTCGCCGACTTCATCATCAGAATCTGTGGGACGGAGGAGAAGCGTGAGGCGGCGAAACAACACATGGCAATCAAGATCATCCATCCAACTTCAACGATCATCCTGATCGCGATCTTGTAAAGGCTGAGGATCGCTTTGAGCGCAGACTGGGGGAAACTCCGACCAATCAGAGCACCCTCTAGAAAACGTCGCTTTTCAGTTCTTCTCAGCGAGACCGATTGCACCGGAGTGCGCCAATTTTCTGGGCCGGGGTTGTCCAGAGGTTCCCGAATAGCCCCCTGAATGATCCCCGTGCCTCACGGGCTTCCCGGCAAGCCTCCGGATGGCACCCATCGATGCTTGGGCGAACGGGGCGGCATCAAACCCCCTCGAGCCGCGGGGTTGGTGGCCTTACCGAGGCCCTTTCAGGCCGGCAGGCCTAGCTTGAAACCATGCGTTCCGGATCGCGCCATGGGCAAACACCACGCCGATCGTCCAGGCCAGCACCACGGTGCCCCTGAGGCCCATCACACCGCCCATCAGGTGGTCATCCACAAGGCCACCCTGCGCAATCAACTCGCCATGGTGTCTGACCCCGACCATCCAGGCCAAACCATCAGCGTGGTGGAGCTGGAACAACGGCAACGGGGCCGCATCTACCGTCAACAGGCGGAACGGACCGCCGCTGTCGTCGACCCGCTCCCCGCCTCCTCCTCCAGCCCCACCAACACCCCCTGACGGCGCAGATCGCGGGCCAGCCGGGCAGCCCCGCATTGGTGAGCGTCCTCATCGAGCTGGGGGTCACGAATCGTGTGCCATCGATCAAGGCCCCGGCGATGTAGCACCTGTCGCAGGCTGGGCTGCAAGGACAGCAATGGATGGCCGACGCAATACTGGTGTTCGCATCGGCTCGATGGCGTGCATCCGTTGCCGCGGGAAAGCCACAACGCCACGCCACGACAACGCTGATGAACATGACATTGCAGTTTGCCACAACTGCCCACACTTAACGAGCCGACTGAACAGGATTAACGCGGTGATTGACCCATATTTCTTCCACCACAAAGCCAATATCGCCAGGCCAACCCGAGCGATAAGTACTGCTTATTGAGTAAATGGACGGACCGCATGGGCACCTTGATCGTAGTCCGGCTATCATCTCGTTGAATCAAATGCAATTTCAAAAGGCCATGATGCCATTCCCATCCTGAAAGTCCATATGCCTAAAAGCACATCAAAAGGCCATTCAGAAAACAGCCAAGAACCCACAGCTCCTTAGACAAACCTGGTCTTATAGCCTCGTCTGCATCAACCGAATTCTCTAGCCATGCCTCTCATCACCGGAACCGACCTCGATAACGTGCTTACGGGTGGCGCCGACGCCGACACGCTCCAGGGACTGGGCGGCAACGATCAGCTAAATGGCCAGGCCGGCAATGACCGCCTGGAGG
>JBIIIX010000146.1:0-7398 GCA_044234415.1 Cyanobium sp. | reverse complement strand
ACCGCCGCCTCTGCCAGGAGTTGACCCGGCAGCTCAGTGAGCATCGGGTGATCTTGGTCTTTGACCCAGGCCAGCAGCTGCGCTCGTTTCTCGACGACGTCGCGACCTCTCCACCCCACGGCGGCGAACCAGGCAGCCTGAACCTGGGCGAGCAGCAACCGCAGTGGGTGGTGGCTGGATCGAGCCTCTATGAGCTGCGCAGCCAGATTGAACCGCTGGTGGCCAAGGATCTGCCCGACCCCGTGCTCGTCTACCTGCCGGATCGCCAGGAAGCCGAGGGGCGCGGCGTGCTGCTGGAGCTGATTCGCGCTGGTGGCTGCTTCGACATCCAGCTGGCCAATCGCGCACGGGTCTACCTGCGCGAGGTGCTGGAACCCGACAAGGTGCAGCAACTGCTCCAGCGTCCCGACCTCACCTACCGCGACATCGCCATTGCCCTGGAGCAGTCCAGCGATGGTGGCTTCAGCCAACTCAAAGGGCTCTTCCAACAGGAGCTGGATCGAAACAGCCCACCCGAGAACGGCGAACTGGCTCGCACCTGGCTGGCGTCGGATGCCCTCGATGGCGCCATCACGGCCAAGAGCCTGCTGCCTGAACTGCAGGATCTGCTCCACAGCCGCTGGGGGCTGGGCTTCCCAGTAGACGCCCCCCTCAGCGAGTGGCGGCAGCGCGCGCAGCGGGCCCTGCTGCTGCATGAGTTCCTGCGCGACTGGCGCGGCGATGAGCTCACCGCCTTCGCCCGGCAGGCGCTGCCGGTCGGCAAGGCCGCCGAGGAACACGCCCTGGCCGATGTCCAGGGCCTGCGGCGCAACCACGCCGAGGCCTACATCGCCATCGCCTCCCGCATCGAAGCGGAACTGGCCTTGCCCGAGCTGATCCGCGGCGAGCGGCCTGGTGTGCTCGGCTCCATCGACACCTTCCCCTGCGAGGAGCAGTTCCTGCTGCGCAGCGCCGATGCCTTCTTGGCCAAGGGTGAATCCTCCAAGGCCAAGGAATTGGTGGCTGCCCGCCAAGACAGCTTCTGGCTGGTGGGCCAACCCACCGATGCCCAGCAGTCCTTCCGGCGCCTGCAGTGGGAGCTGGCCCGCACCGCTGCATCCCTCGGCCTGGCGCTGGATCAGGCCCAGGCCCAGCTGCCCAAGCCATCGGCTCCCGTCGAAGCCTGGTTGGCCTATCAGGCCGAGGTGGCCCACTACGTCGATGGCCTGCAAAGGCGCTTCGAGCAGCAGGTGGCCGAGCTCTCGGCTGACGAGGTGGAGATCCCCCAGGGGCTCGAACACCTGCGAAGCCGCTACGAGGCGCTGCTGGAGCAGCAGACCCAGCGCTTCACCGATGCCCTGCAGCAGGCCGGCTGGTTGGTTGCCGGCGCTGTGCCCCAGACCCGCATCTGGTCCGATCGCGTGCAACCTGGCGCCGGACGGCAGGTGGTGTTCTGGGTCGATGCCCTGCGCTACGAGATGGGCGCCACCCTCCTGGAGCGCTTCAGCGGTTGGAACCGGGAGCTGCTCACAGAGCTCAAGCTGGAGATCGCCCTAGCTGCTCTGCCATCGATCACACCGGTGGGGATGGCGGCATTGCTGCCCGGAGCTGAACGCAGCTTTGCCGTGGCCAATGTCGATGGCGCCCCGTGCTCGGTGGTGGATGGCGTGCCGGTGGGATGGAGCAACGGCAGGAGCAAACGTCTGGCCCACCTGCAGCAGCGGGTTCCCACGGCGGTGGTGATCTCGCTGGTGGAATTGATCCGCCACAAGCCCAAAGATCCAGCTCTGCTGGAAAAGCTGGCCGGCAATGGCCCGGTGGTGGTGACCAGCACCGGCATCGACAGTGCCGGGGAGCGGGACAAGGACGACAACCTCGCCAACGTGCGCACCGACATGCAGCGTGAGCTCGACACGATCGAGAAGGCCGTGCGTGTTCTCTCGGAGTTGCCGCTCGTCCATCCGTTGCAGCGCTTCGTGATCACGGCCGATCACGGCTTCCTGCATCTGCCGCTGGGGCGGGAGCCGGCGATGCGGATCGAGCCTCCACAGGGGCGGGAGTTCGATCTGGAGCGGCGCTGCTGGCTGGGCCACCCCTCCGCCGTGAAGCCCCCCTGCGTGGAGATCCCACCCGCGGCCCTCGGCTATGGCAACGACGGCCTTTCGGTGGTGGTGCCCCGTTCCTCCGGCGTGCTCAAGGCCGGTGGCAGCCTCTGTTACCACCACGGCGGCAGCAGCATCCAGGAGCTGCTGATCCCGCTGCTCAGCTTCCGTTGCACTCCAGCTACCCAAGCCAATGCCGCTCCGCCGGCCAGCACAGGCAAGAGCCGCAAGCAGAAGCCCTGGCCAGGCGCCTTGGTGGAGAAGGTCACCAACCGCATCCTGATGGTGCCGATCGAGCTGCCGGTCGACCTGCTTAACCAGGGGCAGAGCCGCCAGACCGTGCTGGCCGCCTACGACAGCAAGAGCGAGGAACTCCTGGCCACTCCGATTCAGGCCATCGGCGCGGAGCTCGATCGCGACACCAACCGCCTCACCCTCACCCCCGGCCGGGCCGCCAGCATCGGCCTGATGCTCCCCGCCGAAGTGAGCGCCAAGAAGCTCTACCTGGAGCTCCGCGATGCCGCCACCGATCTGGTGCTGCACAAGAGCCCGGATCTGCCGGTGGATCTGATCGGGTGATGGCGATGGAGCAGGAGCGCGTCATCCCAACGGCCGAAAGCCTGACGGTCGAGTTCAAGTCGGACCAGAAGGGACCGCTGAGCGACAAGGAGTTGGTGCTGGCAGCAATCTGCCTGGCCAACAACCAGGGCGGCGATCTCTATCTCGGCGTCGAGGATGACGGCACCGTGACCGGGCTGCACCCCAGTCGCGACCGGAGCCGAGACCTGGCGGCGGTCATCGCCTCTCGCACCAACCCTCCGCTCCCGCTCAGCGCCACCACCCTTCAGGAAACCGGCAAGGAGCTGATCTGGTTCCAGGTGCCATCCATTCAGGGGAGCGTGTTCAGCAACGACGGCAAGGCCCTCACCCGAGCACTGGATGCCAAGGGCAGGCCCACCTGCCGCCCGATGACGGGAGTGGATGTGCTGCGACGCGCCAATCAGCAGCTGGAACTCGACTGGTCGGGCATGCCAGCAGCAGGCGCCTGCCTTGCGGATCTCAACCCCTCCGAACGCGAGCGACTCCGAGCCGCCGTGAAGCGCCACCGGGGTGAGGCCGCACTGCTTCAGCTTGGAGACGACGAGCTTGACCTGGCCCTGGGGCTGGTGACCCAAGGAGCTGACGGCGCACTGCTTCCCACCCATGCCGGGCTGCTGCTGATCGGTCATGAGATCCCCCTCAAACGCTGCATCCCCGGCCATGAAGTGGGCTTCCAGGTGCTGCAGGGCACGGAGGTGCGAATCAACCGGTTTCTGCGCGGGCCGCTGCTGGCCGTGGTCGATGAGATCAGCCAGAGACTCGAACCCTTTGTGCAGGAGCAGGAGATCGAGGTGGGCATGTTCAGGGTGCCCATCCCCAACCTGCCCAGCAGTTGCTTCCGGGAAGCGTTCATCAACGCCCTCTCCCACCGTGACTACACCGCCCTGGCGCCTGTGACCGTGCAGTGGCAGCTGGCAGAAAGCCTCACGATCAGCAATCCAGGAGGGTTCGTGCGGGGAGTGAGCCTCCACAACCTGCTGACTGCCCCACCGCGCTCCCGCAACCCTGTACTGGCCGATGCTCTCAAGCGCATCGGCCTGGCTGAACGGACCGGACGCGGAGTCGATCGCATCTTCGAAGGGCTCCTGGAAGCCGGGCGCCCCGCACCCAGTTACACCCGCTCCACCGACGACGACATCGTGGTGGAACTCAGCACCCGCCCCGCCAACCTGCAGCTGGTGACCCTCTGGCAGGACTATCAGCAACGACAAGGACAACCCCTGGGGCTGCTCAGCCTGCTGGTGCTCCACCTGCTGCAAGAGCAACGCAAGCTCATGGCAGAGCAGCTCGGGGAGCAGCTGCAACGCGATCCCTCCCTGGTCAGACGCCATGTGGAACAGCTGCTGGAATCAGGGCTCGTGGCGGCCCAGGGCCAGGGCAGGGGTCGCGCCTACACCCTCTCTCAGCGCGTTTATGCCGCCTTCGACCAGGCAGAGGCCTACCGCCAGCAGGTGACGCTCTCTCCCGAGGAGATCGACCGGCGCATCCTGGAGCTGGCTGGCAGCGTGGAGGCGCTGCGCCGGAAGGACGTGCTGGAGGCCCTGAGCGGGCTGGAAAGCCGTCAGGCGACCTATGCCCTGCAACGCCTCTGCGGTCAGGGGAGACTGATCCCCTTCGGCAGCGGCAAGGGGAGGCGCTACGGGCTCCCGCCATAGATACGGACAGATTCGGACGCGTTCGTATCCGCTATGGACGCGTCCGTATATTTGACAAGCCTGCGCCTCCCCTCACAGCTTTTCGGCCGCTCCCAGCCCATGACCTCCGCCCCCCGCGACGCCCTCGACGACAAGGTCAATCAGGTCTTTGCGGGCAAGTGCGTCCGCAAAGACCTGGTGCGGGCCGTGAAGGTGGGCGCCAACGTGCCGGTGTTTGTGCTCGAGTACCTGCTCGGCAAGTACTGCGCCTCCTCCGACCCAGCGGCCATCGAGCTGGGCCTCACAGTGGTGCGCGACACCCTGGCCAACAACTACATCCGCCCCGACGAGGCCACCAAGGCCCAGAGCAAGGTCAAGCAAAAGGGCCGCTACACCTTCATCGACAAAGTCAAGGTGCGCCTGGTCGGCAACACCTATGTGGCCGAGTGCGTGAACTTCGGCAGCAACACCTTGCGCATCTCCGATGACGATGTACATGCCTTCGAGCGGCTGCTCACCGGCGGGGTCTGGGCCCAGGTGGAGGTGGAGTGGGATGAGAGCGACAGCAAGGCGCCTTTCTCGATCAGCCAGCTCACACCGATCCAGCTGGCCAGCTTCAACCTGGAGGAATACCGCAAGCTCCGCACCCAGTTCACAACCGAAGAGTGGATCGATCTGCTGATCCGCTCAATGGGCTACGAACCCTCTCAGTTCAGCCAGCGGCTCAAAACCCTGTTCCTGCTGCGGCTGATCCCCCTCTGCGAGCGGAACTACAACCTGGTGGAGCTCGGTCCCCGCGGCACCGGCAAGAGCTTCGCGGTGCAGGAGCTCTCCCCCTACGCGGCCCTACTCACCGGACCCACCACCGTGGCCAACCTGTTTGGCCACATGAACGGCAAGGTCAAGGGGATGGTGTCCATCTGGGACGTGGTGGGCTTCGACGAAGTCGCCGACCTCCAGAAGATGCCCAAGGAGGTCATCACCACCATGAAGACCTACTGCGAATCGGGCCAGTTCCAGCGTGGTGCCGAGAGCTTTGCCGGCGACGCCAGCATCGCCATGTTCGGCAACACCCAGCAGCCGATCGACGTGATGGTGCAAACGGGTCATCTGTTTGCACCCATGCCAGATGTGATTCGCGATGACATGGCCTTTATTGATCGCCTTCACTGCTATGTACCGGGCTGGGAGGTGCCTCCCATGCGTAATGAATACTTTACTGATCACTACGGCTTCGTCATTGACTATCTCGCCGAGGCTCTTAGGGAGTTGCGTAAGCTCAACTACACGGAGCTCTGCGACAACCACTTCGGCCTTGGCAGTCACCTTGCGACACGGGATCGTAAGGCTGTGCGTCGTACCGTCTCTGGTCTTGTGAAAATCATCCATCCCCATGGAGCGCCATCCAAGGGTGACCTGGAGGAAATTCTCAAGCTTGCCATCGAGTGCCGCCGGCGAGTGAAGGAGCAGCTCAAGAAAATGGGCTCTTTTCAATATAGCCAGACTTCCTTCGGTTACTCCGACAACGATACCGGTGAGGAGCATTTCGTTGGCGTACCAGAGCAGGGCGGTCAGGATCTGATCACCGCAGAGCCGATGGCACCGGGTTCGGTCTACACCGCCTCTGTGACCGGGGATGGCACGGTGGGCCTCTACCGCCTGGAGGTTTCGATCGCGGCAGGTAACGGCAAGCTCAAGCCGGCAGGAGGCATCAGCGGCCCGATGAAAGAATCCATCCAGCGCGCATTCGCGTTCCTGCAGGCCAACAAGAGTGCCTTCTCGATCAGCCATGAAGCCGACAGCTACGACTACAACGTCGAAGCCATCGACCTGCTGGGGAACAAGGTGGAAGCCGAGGTGGGCGTAGCCTTCTTTTTGGCAGCCTTCTCCGCCATCCGCCGTGCCCCCGCCAGGGCAGGCATGCTCGTGATGGGTGACATGAGCATTCAGGGCAATATCAAGGCCGCCCGCTCCCTTGTGGAACCCTTGCAGGTCGCTATGGACAATGGCGCACGCTGCGCCCTGATCCCGGGCGAGAACAAGCGCAGCTTCCTCGAGATCAACACTGACGAGATCGACAAGATCGACCCAATCTTCTACAACGATGTCAAGACGGCGACGTTCAAGGGGCTTGATCTGAACTGAATTCTTCTGGGCCGCCTGCAACTCGTGGTTGAATATGCTCAACATGATAGCTGATGCGCCCCTCAGCTTGGTTGAGCGAGTCTCGAAGTTCATAGATCTGGTCCAGCCGCTCCTTCTCTTCCTCCCCTCTGGCGGGCCCCCTGCGCAGAAAGGTTCTGTCGCCCGGTCGCGTTACGAGCCCCTGTCATTCGATTGGATCAGCCTAAACTTCATGGAAGTTGGTCTAGCGTTGGTTCATGGCTCTTTCTGGGTAGTGGTATGCCAAGGTCTTCAGCGATGAGCTCGAAGCCCATCTCGTTCTTCAAAGGCTCGATTTCTTCCTGGAGCTTTTTGAGCTTCACCTTTTCCCAAGTCGAGGTTGCGTCGTGGTGAGCCCTGATGAACTCTTGCGATAGCGTATAAAACTCCGGCTCTCTGGCTCCACTGCTGCCATCATTCCTCCCGTAGAAGTTCCCAATGTTCAGAAAGGCCACGATCAAGTAGTCGAAGGCGTCAAGGCTTTTCTCCCTGACAGGGAATCCCCGGTCGCAATCAGTTGCATAGCGACTCTTCACCTGGACGCGGATCTGAGCCTTCTCATCGGGGCCTGGCTGGTGTCGTGGATCCGGATGGATGCAGATCAAGTCATACCCTTCATTTCCCGGCGGTGCCTTGTAGGTGAGGATGTTGCGTCGCATCAGGTGCCCCATTACCAGGTGCTCTGAGCCGGCGGTCACGACGGGCAGTCGCAGCCAGTCACGTTCTCTCTCAGCCATACGCCTCCCAGTCAGTCCCCCCAGGATCGACGACTCCCGTATGGAGCGCCATAGGGTGACTTGTTGGGGTGTGACATCGCCCTGAAGATCCTGGAGCGTCGCAAGCTGGAGCTTCGCGGTGGCAACAGCAGGTAGCTGTTCTGCCCATTGGTGAACCCCTCCCTGCGGCTGCTCGGAGCGGCC